>NZ_QSTT01000009.1:0-88160 GCF_003438725.1 Ruminococcus sp. OM06-36AC | reverse complement strand
CAGTTCTCGTTGCACTTTATTCTCTTGACTTTCGCTCTCGTGCGACAGCTTTACTATTATATCACACTTCTTCTGCTGTGTCAAGTAGAGAATTGCAAAGAATACAAGCCTGATTTTATTTATTTTGCACATATGTATTCCGTATACAGCAAAACAGGCTCTAGCGACACACCGCCAAAGCCTGTTTTCCCGTTGTTTGCATTCTATCGGTTCAATTCTTTTGTTTCCGTTCCAGCAATAAAAGATCATAGTCTTTTCGAATAGAAAGCCCCATAAAAAGAAGCATGACAGAATTTATGCCAGTGAGAAATAGTGCGAGGATACAAGATACAATCAGAAGTGCTGTATATACTTTTTTATCTACAGTAAAAAGTATTGCCGCAGATAACACAATCGATGGAACTGCCGTTGCAAAAATAAACGCTGTATAGGCAGCACGCAAGCAATCCGCAATAATTTCTTGCATTAGAACTTCTTCCTGATAGTCTTTATCTGCTTCGGATTGAATTGCATTATAAATCTGTCCCCATACATCATCACTTGATGAAGTTTGGGTATCTAACGTATCAAAAAATTGATTCACATAATCTTGATTTGTCAAATAGAATGTTCCAATGTATATCACAGCACCCACTAACAGAAATAAGGCACACCATCTCAATTTTTTTCGCTGCAACAAAAAATAAGCCGGTGCGTACATCACTATTCCATACAATAAATACCAGATACTTCCGCCCTTTGCTTCAAGCCCTATTGTTTCTGCACTTAGACCGTTTCCCCAGTTCGAGATTAAAAGCAAAATCGTTATCAGTCCAACCACTATGATGTACACAATCGGAAGAGTATTCTTCCTTTTCGGAATTTGTCTTGTCTGTACAGCACTATATCGCCAACCACAATTTGTACAAATCCCGTACTCATTCATTTCTTTCCCGCAATTCTTACAATACATAACACATTCCTCCTTTTTTCCAGTGCGATCTGCACTGTTGTCCAATATCAGTATACCACAGTATTTCAATATTGTCAAGCAGCTTTTATATAATAGTATTTAGAAATTTTACTAGGAGGTATTGTCATGTTTGACGAACGCATCAGAGAGCTCCGTCATTCGCTGGGCATCAACCAAGTGGAATTCGGCAAACGCCTGAATGTCACGAAGCAATGCATCAGCAACTGGGAAAACAACAACATCATGCCGTCGATCGACATGCTGATTCGGATTTCCAAGACGTTTTCGGTCAGTGCCGATTATCTGCTCGGGCTGGAAAGCCGACAGACGCTGGACGTAAGCGGTCTGTCTGCCGAACAGATCCTGCACCTGCAAGCCCTCATCAACGATTTGAAACGCAACTAAAAACGCCCGCGAAACGCAATGGTTCCGCAGGCGTTTTGCCTTATTTGGTTTCCGGCTGTTCTTCCGCCGTTTGCTCCGGCAGAATCTCCGCCTTGATTCGCGAGATCCAGTTTTCTTCCATGTTCAGCACCGTAAACCGGATATTTTCCCACTGCACCGATGGGTTTTCCCGTGCCTCCGGAATATATCCCAGCAGATCCACCACAAAACCGCTCATGGTGTCGAATTCCATATCCTCCGGCAGCTCGTGCCCCAACAGCGGCAGCGTTTCCTCCGGATCAGCATGTCCGTTGATGAGGTACAGTGAATCCGTCACCCGATGCACCTCGGCTTCCTCCTCGTCGTATTCGTCCTGAATATTGCCGACGATTTCTTCCAGAATATCCTCCATGCAGACCACACCCGCGGTGCCGCCGTACTCGTCCACAACGATCGCCATTTGTGCCTTTTGGCGGGACATTTCCGAAAGCACGTCATCGCACTTCGCCGTTTCCGGCACGAAAAGAGCCTCCCGCATGAAATATCTCACGCCGTATCCGGAAATATCCTGCCGCCCGATCAGCCCCAGCAGGTCTTTCGCGTTCAGCACTCCAATGATATTGTCGATGTTGTCCTGATACACCGGCATGCGGGAATATTTCTCGTCCTGTGCCAGCTTCACCACGTCGGCAATCGCCATTTCCACATCAATGGCAACCAGTTCCTTCCGGTGCGTCATGACATCAGAAATGGGAATATCGTCAAATTCAAAGATGTTGTTGATCATTTCCCGCTGCTGCTCCTCGATCACGCCGTTTTCGTTGCCGGCATTGACCAGATGCAGAATATCTTCTTCTGTCACGCGTTCCTTTGCCGGACGTTTTCCGCCGGCAAGGCAGTCCATACCCTCATAGATACCGTAGACCGGCAGCGACAGCACTGCCACCAGCTTCACCAATCCCAGTGACTTTCCCGCCACCAGTTCCGCCTGCTTTCGCCCCAGTCCTCTCGCACAGCCGTCCAGCAGCAGTGCCGCCGTCAGCGAAACCCCAGCCGGCAGCAGCAGCGTCAGCCAGATGTTCCAGTGATGTGCCCAGCCCTTTGCAAAAATCAGCAGGTACGCCGCCAGTGTCAGCAGTGCCGTGAACGAGATCACCTCCGCCACTGCCGTGATCCGCAGCCGGTTCTTTTGTTTCAGATAGTACTGCATGGGCGGGTGTTCTTCCGCCAGCGTGCTCATCTGTCCGCCCAGCTTCTGCACCGATGCCATTGCCGCCGAAAACCACAGGTGCAGTCCGCACAGCAACGCCGCCGCCAGAATCAGCACAGAGTCCAACGCTGTGCCGAACGTATCATAGTCCATAATCCACTCCTAAAATTATCCTGAATTTATCATCAGGCAGCACTGCACAAAGCTTGTGTCATGCCGCCTTAAGGCAATACCGCACAAAGATTGTGCGACAGATGCGTCGTCAAATTTTTCGTCAGATGAAACAAAAAGCGGAGTGAATACTTGATGTATTCACGAGCATTTTTGTGAAATATGAGAGTCTGTTTCGTATCTGACGTATGCAGATTGCGTCGTCAGATTTTTTGAGAGATGAAGGGAAAACGGAGAAAATCCTTTGTGGATTTTCGAGTATTTTCCCGAAATATCTCGGAAAATATGCACGCAAGATGCGTGCGGGAAGATACGAAACAGGCTCTGAAGGGAAATTTGCAAGCAGATGGCGTGCAAAGTCGCCAGACGCTCTTTGTGCGGTATTGCCTTAACAACTATAAAAAAACGCCGCCAGATCTGTTGCACTGGCAGCGTTCTGTTCGTATCACGAATTTACCGTTCTTCGCAAATCAGCTTGATTGCAGTGCGGTCTTCGCCATCAATCTGAATATTGGCAAACGCCGGAATGCAGATCAGATCCACACCGATCGGAGCAAGATAGCCGCGGGCAATGGCAATTGCTTTTACTGCCTGATTTGCCGCACCAGCACCGACTGCCTGTACCTCTACCATCTTTTTTTCACGAATCACGCCGGCAATTGCACCGGCAACCGAATTCGGAGATGAGTGCGATGATACTTTCAATACTTCCATGATAAAAGCCTCCCTTAGTACAACCAATGATTCCATGTTGTATTCGATATTCCGCCTGTAAAAAAACGACGGCAAATCTGTGTAAAACCGATCAGTTCTGCTCCGGCTTCCGGCACTCGGTTTAGGCAGCACCGCACAAAATTTATACCGTGCTGCCCTTACACACCCTCATTATACAACAAAGCCTTTGAAATTGCAAGTACTTCCCGAAAAATTTGTGCATTATCGAACAATCAGCCGTTCGATTTTCGTGCATTTGCCACACTTTTCATCAAATGTGACGATTACGCCGTTCAAAAAGCAGGGATCGCTGCCTTCTGTAAAGCGTGTAGGATAGTGGAAACGGAACCGATCCATTGCCGGCTGTACCGCAACGCCCAGAATCGATTCCTCCGGTCCGGTCATGCCCACGTCGGTGATATAGCCGGTATGTTCGGACAAAATGGTTTCGTCGGCAGTCTGCACATGAGTATGCGTCCCTACCACTGCCGTTACACGGCCTGCCAGAAAATAGCCCATTGCCTTTTTCTCTGCCGTCGCCTCGGCATGGAAATCCACCAGAATATTCGGAGTGTCGATCTCCTCCAGAAGCTGTTCCGCAATGGTAAACGGATTATCCAGCGGATCCAGATACGCCGTACCGGACAGGTTCAGCACCGCCACCTGACAGGGACCGAAATCAATGGTGCATACCCCGTGACCCGGGCAGCCCTCCGGATAGTTCGCCGGACGAAGCACCACCGGATTTTCGTAGATCGCCATTGCCTCCCGCCGCTTGAAGCAGTGATTGCCTGTGGTGATGACATCTGCCCCCGCAGAAAAGATCTGTTCCATGGAGTGCTTGGTGATGCCGTTCCCCTGTGCGGAATTTTCGCCGTTGACAACAATCATATCGATTTTGTGTGTGCGTTTGATTGCCGGAAGATGTTCCTGCAAAAAGCGGCTGCCCGCTGCACCGACAACATCTCCGATGTGTAATAGTTTCATGTATGGGTTCCCTTTCTAAGAGCGTGCTGGCATGAAGGAAACACTGCATAAAGCTTGTGCAGATGCGTCGTCAGATTTTTTCGGCAGATTGCGTGCAAAGCCGTCAGGCGGGCTTTATGCAGTGTTTCCTGAATTATAGCATGTATTCCGCGGCTGTGTCAAGCAGTTTTTGTCGAACGCCCTGACCAGACACAAAAAATAAAGCACACAAGAGCGTTCCTTGTGTGCTTTACAATGGAAGAGATAATACAATGCAAATGGAGCGGATTACGAGGCTCGAACTCGCTACCTCCACCTTGGCAAGGTGGCGCTCTACCAGATGAGCTAAATCCGCATCCGAAACGTGTTAGTCAACACGTTCCATGGTGCCTCCGATCGGAATCGAACCAATGACACGGGGATTTTCAGTCCCCTGCTCTACCGACTGAGCTACAGAGGCATCACAGCAAGGCTGCATTGCTGGCGATCTGGATGGGATTCGAACCCACGACCTCTGCCGTGACAGGGCAGCGTTCTAACCAACTGAACTACCAGACCATGTGGTGGAAACTATAGGGCTCGAACCTATGACCCTCTGCTTGTAAGGCAGATGCTCTCCCAGCTGAGCTAAGCTTCCACTTGCTTGTCTTTCCGGTGTTTTTTGTGTTTTCCTCACCGGCGACTATTACAGTATATCACATTGCAAGGGGTTTGTCAAGCGTTTTTTTCAAAAAAATCGAAAAAACGCACACTTTGTTATGTCTGTACAGTTTCAACATTGTTCTATTGTGTGATATGCACATGAAAACCGTCTAATTTCTGCCATTTTCGCCGCTGCGACGGAACAGCCGCAGTACTTCCAGCCGCAACGCCCCATGTTCGGGAGCCGACAGATCCGCATCTTTTTCCAGAATTTTTTTTGCCGTTTCCTGCACTTCATGGAGCAGCTGGGTGTCATGGGACAGGTCGGCGATCTGTAACGGCGGCAGACCGTGCTGCCGCTGCCCGAAAAAGTCCCCCGGCCCCCGCAGCTGTAAATCCGCCTCCGCGATCTGAAAGCCGTCGTTGGTACGGCTCATGATCTGCATGCGGGTGCGGCAGTCCTCCGTCACGTGGTCGGTCATGAGGATACAGTAACTCTGTGCACTGCCCCGTCCCACGCGGCCCCGCAGCTGGTGCAGCTGGGACAAGCCGAACCGTTCAGCGTTTTCGATCAGCAAAATGGTAGCGTTTGGCACATCAACGCCGACTTCAATCACGGTAGTGCTGACCAGCAGATCCAGTTCATGGTTCCGGAACGCCGTCATCACGCTGTCCTTCTCTGCCGGCTTCATTCTGCCGTGAAGCAGTCCCACCCGATAGGCAGAGAATGCTCCCGCCTGTATGGACTCTGCATAGCTGGAAACTGCTTGTAATTCGCTCTCGTCCCGATCGTCGATCATGGGGCAAACAATATAGCCCTGATGCCCCTGTTCCAGCTGCTGCCGGATAAAGCTGTACGCCCGCTGCCGCAGCTTTCCGGTGACTGCAAAAGTCTGCACCGGCAGCCGTCCGCGGGGCAGTTCTTTCAGGACAGAAATGTCCAGATCGCCGTAGATCATCAGAGCCAGTGTGCGGGGAATCGGCGTCGCCGACATGACCAGCTTGTGAGGAAAGCCGCCCTTGTCCGCCAGCAGCGTCCGCTGTGCCACGCCGAAGCGGTGCTGCTCGTCCGTAATTACCAGCCCCAGCCGTGCAAAGGAAACCTCTTTCTGAAAAATCGCATGGGTGCCCACCACCAGCGTCATGCTGCCGTCCGCCAGTGCTTCGTAAATCTCCCGCCGTTCCTTGGCACGGACAGAGCCGGTGAGCAGCCCCACAGACACGCCAAGCGGCTCCAGAAACTGCTGCATGGTGTGATAGTGCTGCACCGCCAGAATTTCCGTCGGAGCCATCAGAGCACACTGCATGCCGTTCCGGGCAGCAAAATAGCACGCCGCCGCCGCAACCGCAGTTTTCCCGCTGCCCACATCGCCCTGTAACAGGCGGTTCATGGGAGCATCGCCGCACAGGTCGGCTGTAATTTCCTCCACTGCATGCTTCTGTCCTGCCGTCATGGTAAACGGCAACGCCCCGTAAAACGGCTCCAGATCGGTATCCTGCCGCATGGGATAGGCAGACCGCCGCCGGTTGTCCGCACGGCGTATCAGCATGCCCAGCTGCAATTGCAGCAGTTCGTCAAAGGCAAGCCGCCGGCGAGCCGTTTCCATCAGTGCCGGATTGGCAGGAAAATGCACCTGTTCCAGTGCCGCCGTCAGGGGCAGCAGTCCGTGTTCCAGACGCATCTCCTCCGGCATCCAGTCGAAAGGCTGCTGCCGCATCAGTTCGATCGCCTGCTTGACTGCCCGCACCAGAATCGGCATGGTAATGCCGCTGGTCAGAGGATAGGACGGGTAGATCAGTTCCTTGCTGTCGTCCGCCAGTACGTGAGGTGCAGAAATTTCCCGCCGCAGCAGTCCGCCCTGCAATTTGCCGGACATGCGGTACCAGCTTCCCGTGTGCAGAGCCTGAAAGCCGTAGGGGTTGTTGTATAAGATCACTGTCACATCATTCAGCCCGTCCGTGGCAACCGCCTTGAAAATGGTCATGCCCTTGCGGATAAACTGCGGGGCAAGCTTGTGCACGATCTGCACCCGAATCACACAGGGTTCTCCTGTAGGTGCCGCCGCAACGGGGACAGGGTGGCTGTAGTCCAGATACCCCCGCGGCACATGGTACAGCAAATCATATGGAGTACGGATCCCCAGCTTTTCCAGAGCCTCCGCTCGCTTGGTGCCAATGCCTTTCAGGTTGGCAACCGGCTGAAACAATGCGTCCATGAAACAATTCCTCCTTTCTGAAAAAATGTTGTTCGAGGGAACACTGCCTCTTTCGCTCTATTATAGCACAGTTTCCTGCAAAAGGCAACAAAAAGCTTCTCCGCCAACGCGAAGAAGCTTTTTTCAAAAAATCTCAAAGAGGGATATTTGTCTTATTTGTTGTTGTAGCCGTCAATGACTTCATCGATCACAGAGGACCACTCGTCACGCAGTACAGCCCAGGAGTCCTTGTCGCCGTTCAGCAGTGCAGAGGTCAGGTTGTTCATGACACCTCTGGTTTCGTAGGTGTATTCGCCGTCGCCGTACATTCTGCTGCCCATGCCGTAGCCGAAGTCGAATACCGGTGTGATGTTCTTCGGATCCTTGTAATCCTGCAACGCATCATACTGTTCCTCAGTCACATAGGACTTCAGCTTGCCCTGTGCGTTGACTTCCGGAATGATCGCCTTTTCCTTGGCAGCGTCCTTGTATTCGTCGATCATAGCCGCCAGACGCTCACACTTGATATACGCAGCAACTGCATCGCCCTTGTCAGAATTCTTGACCAGCATCTTTGCACCGAAGTTGCAGTTCAGATAGTATTCATCGCTGCCCGGCTGCTTCGGGAACGGTACGATCATCAGATCGTTTTCTTCCACAAAGCCGTCATCTTCATAGTCCGGATTCGGATCCGCCTTGACATTCGATGCACCCAGTGCCCAGTCTGCCATGCCGAAGAACAGCGTGGAGCCGTCGTCCGGCAGATAGCCGTACCATGTGGGATCATACAGACCAAGGCTCATGATTTCTTCCATTACACCCTCGGCTTCTTCAATTGCCGGATTGCTGATGTTGTTGGAGAACTTAGAGCCGTCATACTTGACAAATGTTTCACCGGTAGACTGCACCATTGCCTGACCAAACCAGCCGTTGATGCCGTAGCGGGTTTCGCCGTCCTTGGCATTGGAAACGAACGTTTTCATCATGTCCATGAAAGCGTCCCAGTCCCACTTGTCCTTCTTGTACAGCTCGTATGGATCGTCCAGACCGTTCTCCTCACACAGGGAACGGTTATAGGTGATCAGCAGCGGATCAGACAGGCAGTACGGTACTACATAATGCTTGTCCTTATACTTGAACATTTCAATAACGTCTGACATATCCGACCAGATATCGTCGCTCAGATCCAGATAGTCGTCCAGCGGCTGATACTGTTCCTTGGTCACGCCGTTGGGCACAGCGTCCCATTCATAGGGGAACATGTCCACCGGATCACCGCCCAGAATACGGCTTGCCAGTGTGTCAAACTTGGTGTCAGAGGTACAGGAAACATACTCCACCTTTGCACCATATTTGTCCTCGAACAGCGACAGGGCAACGCTTCTGTCCTGATTGTTCTTCGGGTTGATGTCATAGTCTGCCAGCCAGTAAATGGTCTGTCCCTTGATGTCCGGATCATTCTTGACCATATCGTCTACCAGAGAAGCATCAATGGAAACATCGTCCTTTTCCTTATAGGCAGATTCCGCCTCGGAGGAAGAAGCACTCTTGGAATCGTCCGAACCGCCGCCGCAGGCACCCAGTGCTCCCACCATTGTCAAAGCCATCAGTGCCGCCAGCATACGTTTTAAAGTTCTCATTCTTGTAAAAAACTCCCTTCCAAATTATATCGCACCAAAAACGATTCGTGTCACGAATCTAGCACTTGTATTATAGCATAAAATTCGAGAAAGGTCAAGCATTTCAGACGGTCAACTTGCACAAATTGTGGGAAATATTTTTGGAAATCTCACAGAACATGCCCGCACAAACTGCCGGTTGCAGAATCTTCAAATATATAGTATAATAGAACCTATGCAGAAAATACAAGGAGGCAACATATGAAAACAGTACAGATCTTCACAGACGGAGCATGCAGCGGCAACCCCGGACCGGGCGGCTGGGGAGCGATCCTGCGGTACGGCACCGCGGAAAAGGAACTCTCCGGCGGCGAACACGAAACCACCAACAATCGCATGGAACTGACCGGTGTCATTGAAGCCCTGTCCGCCCTGAAAGAGCCGTGCAACGTTCTGCTGACTACGGACAGCAAATACGTGGTGGACAGCATCACCAAGGGCTGGGTCTACGGCTGGCAGAAACGGGGCTGGGTCAAGTCGGACAAGAAGCCTGCACTGAATGTGGACTTGTGGAAACAGCTGCTCCCGCTGCTGGAAAAGCATCAGGTCACATTCCACTGGGTCAAGGGACACGCCGGTCACCCCGAAAACGAACGCTGCGACCAGCTGGCAGTGATACAGCGTGACCGGAATGCGTGAAGTGGAATAAGCCTCCCTTGAAAAGGGAGACGGACCAGCAAAGCTGGTGGAGGGATTCTGATGAAATTTTCCTAAGGCAATACCGCACAAACGGAAAAGTCCCCACTCTTTCGAGTGAGGACTTTTCCTGTATTATAGGGGTAAAAATTTATAGGGGTAAAAATGAAAAAATGAGATTGTCAAAAATAAGATTTGCCAGAAGCAGAATTACTTCTTCTTTCTGGTGATTGTGTATGCACCAACGCCCAAAGCTGCGGTTGCTACTGCACCCAGTGCAACTGCGGCAATGCCAAAGTCACCAGTCTGAGAAGTCTTTGCATTGTTGGTACCGCTCTTGGAGCTGTTGGAACTGGAAGAACCACCGGAACTGCTGTTATTGCCGCTGTTGGAAGAACCACCATTGCTGCCGTTGGAAGAACCGCCGTTGCTGCCTGCTGCGGTAGTTGTTGCCGGAGTACCATCAGCGTTTGTTGCTGCTGTGGTAGTACCGTCTGTGCCGTTACCGCCGTTTGCAGCGGTAGTGGTAGTAGTAGTGTTATTGCCGCTGTTGTCAGACGGAGCAGTTGTGCCCTCGCCGTTACCGCCGTTGGAGATACCGCTGACTTTGAAGTTTACAACGATCTTATCACCGGCAGCCAAACCGCCGTCCGGAGAAACATGCTCACCGGTACCAATGTCATTTACCTGCGGCTTTGTCCATACATTCATAATATTTACACGAATGCTGGTGCCGTCATCTGCGGTACGCAGTGCACCCTCAGACGGACCCGCATATGCCAACGGTGTAGAACCGCCGCCAACATGCTGAATTTCAATAGAATCGATTTCCACCTTTGCGGTGCAGCCCTCCGGCAGACCGCCGGTCGGGGTAGACGCTCCCTCCGGAGCAAAAGAAAATGCATTAATATTGGTAGAAAGAATCATAGCTTCAATGGTTTCCGAACCGTTCACCATGGTAACATCTACAGAATAGCTGCCGTCGCCGGTAATTGTTGCTTCCGTTGCTTCGGTAATAGAATTCTTCTTTGCAACTACAGCCGGATCATCTGTGGAAGAAACCCACTTGGAATCCCCGCCTGCCTGAATTGCCAGAAAAGCATTATACGGTGCTTCATCCTTTGCCTTCAGATCAGCAGATGCTGTCAGAGATGCAAAAGACAATACCGCAACCGCAGATGCTGCAACAGCTGCCATGATCTTCTTCATAAACTTCATTGTAAGCTCCTCCTTATTCACGCACTGCCACGCAATGCGTCTCACATTCTTTCAGTATTATAGCACATTTCAAAAAAACTGTCTATGCACATTTTGACTAAATTTCAAGAGGAAATCCGTCAACTTCGACAAAAACCGCACAAAATTGCACTGCGGCAGTATTATTTCGCACCGCTTTTCCCAGCTTTTTCTAAAACGTCCAAGACTTCGCGGAACAATTCCAGCGGCGGTTCTCCCGCCAGTTCCACGCCGAGATAGGGCTTCCCCACGCTGCCGAACTGCACCCGTCCCCGATACTTCCGGGACAGTGCCCCGATCATTTCCGCCGTGGGGTGCTCCATGTAGAACAGCATGCTGCCGCCACGCTGGTTGATCTCTGTGATTCCCAGCTGTGCCGCCGTATTCCGCAGACGGGACACAGTAATCAGCCCCTGCACCGATTTCGGCGGTTCGCCGTACCGGTCGATCAGTTCGTCCAGCAGGTCCATTTCGTCCTCCTGATTCCGCACGCCGGCGATCTTCCGGTACATATCCAGCCGCTGGCTCAGGCTCTCCATGTAGCTTTCCGGAATATGGGCATCGATCTGAATATCCACGGTGCACTCTGCCGTTTCCTGTATCGGCTCGCCCCTGGCTTCCGCCACAGCTTCGCCCAGCAGCCGCAGGTACATGTCATAGCCCACGGATTCCATGTGTCCGTGCTGTCTGCCGCCCAGCAGACTGCCTGCTCCGCGAATTTCCAAGTCCCGCAGGGCAATGTGAAAACCGCTGCCGAACTGGGTAAATTCCCGCATTGCCGCCAGCCGCCGCGTGGATTCCTCCCGCAGCACCTTGTCCCGCTGAAACGTGAAATAGGCATAGGCACGGCGGTTGGAACGTCCGACACGTCCCCGCAGCTGATACAGCTGGGACAGTCCGAAGCAGTCGGCATTTTCAATAATGAGAGTGTTCACATTCGGCACGTCCACGCCGGTTTCGATAATGGTCGTGCAGACCAGAATATCCGCCTCATGTTCCACCAGCTTCCGCCAGATCTCCGACATTTCCGCCTCGCCCATTCGCCCGTGTGCCACCAGAATCCGTGCGTCCGGCAGATACCGCTGCAGCTTCGCCGCGGTGAACTCAATGGTGTCAATGCGGTTGTGGATATAGTACACCTGTCCGCCCCGTTTCAGTTCCCGCTGAATCGCCTGTACCAGCACCGGCTCGCTGTACTCCATGACATAGGTCTGCACCGGATAGCGATCCTGCGGCGGCTGGGAGATGACGGACATATCCCGTATGCCGCTCATTGCCATATTTAATGTGCGGGGAATGGGCGTTGCCGACAAGGTCAGCATATCCACGCCGGCAAACATGTGCTTGAACTTTTCCTTGTGTGCCACGCCGAACCGCTGTTCCTCGTCCACGATCGCCAGCCCCAGCGAACGGAATTCCACGTCTTTCTGCACAATGCGGTGGGTGCCGATGATGACATCCGCCTTGCCGCTTCTGATCTCTTTCAGAATTTCCTTCTGCCGCTTCTGAGGAACGAAGCGGGACAGCATCACCACGTTCACCGGAAAATGTTCAAACCGGCGGACTGCCGTCTGATAATGCTGCATGGCGAGCACAGTAGTCGGCACCAGAATGGCACACTGTTTCCCGCTCATGACGCATTTCATTGCCGCACGGAGAGCCACCTCTGTTTTTCCGAAGCCCACGTCGCCGCAGAGCAGCCGTTCCATGGGGCGTTCCTGCTCCATGTCGTGCTTGATCTCGTCGATGCATGCCAGCTGATCTTCCGTTTCCACATAGGGGAACCGAGCCTCAAAGTCATGCTGTTCCGGACTGTCCGGCTCAAAGGCAAAGCCCCTGGTCTTTTCCCGCTTGGCATACAGTGCCAGCAGTTCGTCCGCCATATCTTTCACCGCACGGCGGACGTTGCTGCGTGTCTTTTGCCACTCCGGCGAGGACAGCCGGCTGAGTTTTACGTTGGAATCTTCCCGCGGACCGATGTATTTCGTCACCATGTCCAGCTGTGTGACCGGCACATACAAGTTTTCCTTGCCGGCATACTGAATGGTGATGTAGTCCTTGGTCACGCCCTCCAATTCCAGTTTGCGGATTCCCAGAAACCGGCCGATACCGTGCAGGGCATGCACCACCAGATCGCCGGGGACAATGTCCGCCAGTGTCCGGATCTCCTCACCGCGGCGGTGCTGTTTCCGCCGCCGTGTGCCGGCGTGGAGTGCTCTGCCCTGTGTGATGAGAGCCGTTTTGGTTTCCGGATAGGCGAAGCCGCCGGACAGGCTGCCGGTGCGGAGATAGACCACGCCCGCACGCCACACGCTGTCCGGTTCCGCCAGTTCGCAGCGGATCCCGCTTTCCTGCAAGTCCTGCTGCAAGATCGGCAGCGTTTTTTCACTGCCGGCACAGAGCATGGTGCAGTAGCCCTGACTGCTGTACTCCTGCAAGTCCTCAGTCAGCTGCCGCAGTTCCCCGCCCCACGGGGCGTTCTGGACTGCCTGCACACTGAGCAGCTTCTGAAATTCCACATGTTCGCCGCCCTGTAAGAAATTACTGCAATACACCTGAAAGCGTTTGTCCAGCTTCGCCGCCGTTTCCGCAGGGTCCTGATAATAGCCCTCCAGACCGCGGCAAAGGCTACCCTCCTCCAGCAGCAGCTTGCAGTCCTCCTGATACTGTGCCATCAGCCCACGCTGGCTCTCCACAATGGCACCGTATTCGCTCCAGCAGACGATCTCCATGCCGTAATCATACAGCATCGGCGGCTGCTCCCACAGCAGCGGGGCGTACTTATCCAGATGCACCGGAATCATGCCGGCTTCCAGATGATCGGCATCGGCATAAAGCTTTTCCCGCACCAGATCGGCACGGCGAATGCGGAGCGACTTTCCCAGCATACGAATTTTCTTCGCCAGTTCCGCAGGGTCGCAGAGGGTTTCCCGTGCCGGCGGCACCAGTACCTCGTCCAGCGGGTCTGTCCGCCGCTGGGTTTCCGGATCGAAATAGTGCATGGTGTCAATGGTATCGTCCCAGAATTCCAGCCGCACCGGAGCCGAAAGCTGCACCGGAAAGATGTCCACAATATCGCCGCGGACGGAGAACTGTCCCTGACCGGAAACGCTGTCCCCGCGGACATAGCCGCAGTCCGTCAGCTTTCTGGTCAGTTCCGACAGGTCTGCCGTGCCGTCCCGCTGTAACAATATGGTGTGTTCCCGCAGCTGTTCCGGCGAAAGGGTGGGCTGGAGCAGAGCCTCGATGCTGGCGGCAACCACCTTGCACTGCCCGTTCTGCAACGCAGCCAGTGCTCCGATCCTGGCGTGTTCATAGGCAGTGGTGATGCCCTCTACCGGTGTCAGAATCACTTCTTTCGCCGGAAATACCCATGCCGCAGTTTCTTCCAGCATGGTGTTGACATCATCACAGAGCCGGCGTGCCTCTGCTTCGTCGGCAGTGATGACCAGAACCGGTGCCGAGGTCTGGCTCAATGCCGCCAGCAGGTGTGCCTTGTGAATCTGGGAAACGCCGGTAAAGGACACCGGTGTCACACCCTCCTGCCTTGCCCGCATCAGTTCCTGATATGCCGACAGCTGTTCCATTGTTGCGGTAAAAAACTGCATGGCTGATTCCCCTGCCTTTCGTTTCTAAGAAAACACGGATTAGTGACTGTACAGAGATTAGTGACTGTACAGATTCATTGCGGTGTTCATGTCGCCGCCCACGATCTTCACGGCAGCATCTGCGGCGTGTTCCAGTGCCGGCTGCAGGGCAGTCATATCCTCCTCGCTGAACTTGGACAGCACCCAGTCCGCCAGATCATACTGGGGATTCGGCTTCGCCCCCACGCCTACGCGGATACGGGGAAATTCCTCCGTGCCCAGCTGTGCGATAATGCTCTTGATGCCGTTGTGTCCGCCGGCACTGCCCTTTCGCCGCAACCGCAGCTTTCCCGGCGGCAGGGAGATGTCATCATAAATGACCAGCACCTGCTCCGGCGGGATCTTGTAGAAGTTCGCCGCCGCCGCAATGGCATCGCCGCTGAGGTTCATGTATGTCGTCGGCTGCATCAGCAGGCAGCGTACTTCCCCCAGCATCGCCTCGCAGCAGTTGGACTGAAACTTCATCTGGTTCAGTTTTACGCCGCCGCACTGTTTCGCCAGTTCTTCCACCGCCAGAAAGCCGGCATTGTGGCGGGTGTGTTCGTATTCCAGCCCGGGGTTTCCCAGACCGGCAACGATCCAAGTCAGCTTGCCGTGCACTCTGCCGGCGGAACCTGACTCAATCTGCTGAAATAAATCAAAAATGCCCATTTTTCCTATAACCTGCTTCATGCGGCACCAGAGCCTTCCGATGCCGCATGAATCCTTTCGCTAATACTGCTTTCCGTTTTTTGTCAGCAGGCACAGCATGCTGTGCCCTGTCCTCTAGGCAATACCACACAAAAATTTGCAAGCAGATGGCGTGCAAAGTCGCCAGACGCTCTTTGTGCGGTATTGCCTCTATTATAACGGATCAAAGCGTTCTTTTTCAAGGGGGATTTTATGAAAATTACTTCTTGCCGCCGTCCTCGGGGAACAGCTTGCTTTTCAGCTTCTTCAGGCTGTAGCCTTCCTTGACTTTGAGATCTGCACGTTCTACCGCCAATGCGTAATCCGGCACGTCCTTTGTGACCGTAGAACCTGCGGCAGTATAAGCACCCTTACCCAGTTCTACCGGTGCGATCAGGTTGGTGTTGCAGCCGATAAAGCAGTTGTCGCCGATCACACAACGCTGCTTCTTCAAGCCGTCATAGTTGACGGTGACAGTACCGCAGCCGAAGTTGACTTTCTTGCCCACGTCGCTGTCGCCTACGTATGTCAGGTGAGCAATGGCAGTCTGCTCGCCCACGGTGGAGTTCTTGACTTCCACGAAATCGCCGATCTTGACACCGTTTTTCAGGTGTGAATTCGGACGGATATGGACAAACGGACCTGCCTTTACAGCATCTTCGATCTCGGACTCGAATGCCTGCACATAGTTCAGTGTCACGTGGTCACCGATGTTGCAGTTTTCGATGAGGCAGTTCGGACCAATGGTACACTTAGCACCGATCTTGGTCTTGCCTCTTAAAATGGTACCCGGCAGAATGGTGGTTTCTGCACCGATCTCCACATCGTTGCCGATGATGATGCCGTCGGTGTTGACAAAGTTGACACCGTTTTCCATGTGCTTCTCCAGAACCCGTTCCTGTGCCACTTTGTTCAGATGCAGCAGGTCTTTTCTGGTGTTGGCACCCAGGATCACGTCCGGATTCTCGCTGCGGTATGCACTGGCTTTCCAGCCCCGTTCCAGTGCCAGTCCCACGGTATCGGTGAGGTAATACTCGCCCTGTGCGTTGGACTGAGACAGATTCCCCAGCAGTTCCAGCAGAGCCTTGGTCTTGAACCAGTACGCACCGGAGTTCACCTCGTGGATCTCCCGCTGTGCATCTGTGGCATCTTTTTCCTCTACGATCGCCGCAATGCCGGTTTCGCTGCGGAGAATTCTGCCGTAGCCGGTGGGCTGTTCCAAAGTGGCAGTGATGACTGTCACAGCATTTTCCTGTGCCTCGTGCAGCTTCAGGGCGTTGGCAATGGTTTCGCTGTCCATAAACGGGGCATCACCGCAGAGCACCAGTGTGTTGCCGTCGGTGAATTCCTGCATGAATTTTTCTGCCTGCATCACTGCATGACCGGTGCCCAGCTGTTCCGCCTGCAAAGCCGTCCGATAGCGGTTGCCCAGATACAGTTCCACGTACTGTGCCTTATAGCCGGTTACCACGCAGATGCGGCTCAAGCCTGCACCCTCGCATGCACGGATCACCCAGCCCAGCATCGGCACGTCCAGTACCTGCAGCATCGGCTTCGGGATCGCAGCTTTCATACGTTTGCCGTGTCCGCCGGCAAGAATAACAACCTGATTCATGTTTTATGTCCTCCTGTAATACCCCGCTCCGGAAATTTCCGGAGCAGAGCGATTTTGCATCATTGCATGGATTGGGTGCTCCTCCGGACAGCCGTCCGAAAAAACCCCTTTTTACATTATGACAAAATCTTGAAAGGATTGCAAGTCTTTTTTCAAAAAAAATTCGTGTATTGTGATTTTTGTATAACTTGCCACAAAAATGGGCGTAATTTTTTCTTGAAAAGTGTATAGTATTTTCATGAGAAGTATGCTATAATAATAATGAGCCGGTTGAGAAAGGGAAATTTGCCAGATTTCCCCGAATGCAATCACGTAGCCGGACATTCAATCGAAATCAAAAATTGGAGGTATTTACCAATGGCAAACAAATGGGTTTATATGTTTAGCGAAGGCGACATGACCATGCGGAATCTCCTCGGCGGTAAGGGTGCAAACCTGGCTGAGATGACCAGCATCGGTCTGCCGGTACCGCAGGGTTTCACCATCACAACTGAGGCCTGCACACAGTACTATGAGGACGGCCGCAAGATCAACGACGAGATCATGGCTCAGGTCATGGACGGCGTTAAGAAGATGGAAGAGATCAACGGCAAGAAGTTCGGCGATCTGAACAATCCGCTGCTGGTTTCCGTTCGTTCCGGTGCACGTGCTTCTATGCCGGGTATGATGGACACCATCCTGAACCTCGGTCTGAACGACGACGTTGTTGCTGCAATGATCAAGGGCAATCCGGATCCGGCTTTCGAACGTTTCGTATATGACTCCTACAGACGTTTCATTCAGATGTTCTCTGACGTTGTTATGGAAGTCGGCAAGAAGTACTTCGAACAGCTCATCGACAAGATGAAGGAAGAAAAGGGTGTAAAGTTCGACGTAGAGCTGACCGCTGCTGATCTGAAGACTCTGGCTGAACAGTTCAAGGCTGAGTACAAGAACCAGCTGGGCACAGACTTCCCGTCTGATCCGGTAGAACAGCTGAAGCTGGCTATCGAAGCTGTATTCCGCAGCTGGGACAACCCGCGTGCAAACGTATATCGCCGTGACAACGATATTCCGTACAGCTGGGGTACCGCAGTTAACGTAATGCCGATGGTATTCGGTAACCTGAACAACGAGTCTGGTACTGGTGTAGCATTCACCCGTGACCCGGCTACCGGTGAAAAGAAGCTGATGGGCGAATTCCTGATCAACGCACAGGGCGAAGACGTTGTTGCCGGCGTTCGTACTCCGATGCCGATCGCTCAGATGGCACAGGAATTCCCGGAAGCTTACGATGAATTCATCAAGGTTTGTGATACCCTGGAAAACCACTATCACGACATGCAGGATATGGAATTCACTGTCGAGAACAAGAAGCTGTACATGCTGCAGTGCCGTAACGGTAAGAGAACCGCACAGGCTGCTCTGCAGATCGCTTGCGACCTCGTAGATGAAGGACATAAGACAGAAGAAGAAGCAGTTCTGATGATCGATCCGAGAAACCTGGACACCCTGCTGCACCCGCAGTTCGATGCCAAGGCTCTGAAGGCTGCTACTCCGATGGGCAAGGGTCTGGGTGCTTCCCCGGGTGCTGCCTGCGGTAAGGTCGTATTCACTGCTGACGATGCAGAAACCTGGAACGCAAAGGGCGAAAAGGTTATTCTGGTTCGTCTGGAAACCTCTCCGGAAGACATCACCGGCATGAAGGCATCTCAGGGTATCCTGACTGTCCGCGGCGGTATGACTTCTCACGCTGCCGTTGTTGCTCGTGGTATGGGTACCTGCTGTGTATCCGGCTGCGGCGACATCAAGATGAACGAAGAAGACAAGCAGTTCGAACTGGCTGGAAAGACCTTCCACGAGGGCGACTACATTTCTATCGACGGTTCTACCGGTAACATCTATGACGGCATTATCCCGACTGTTGACGCTTCCATCGCCGGCACATTCGGCCGCGTTATGGGCTGGGCAGACAAGTACAGAACTCTGAAGGTTCGTACCAACGCTGATACTCCGGCTGACGCAAAGAAGGCTCGCGAACTGGGTGCAGAAGGTATCGGTCTGTGCCGTACCGAGCACATGTTCTTCGAAGCTGACAGAATCGCAGCATTCCGTGAAATGATCTGCTCTGACACTGTTGAAGAAAGAAAGGCTGCTCTGGCAAAGATCGAACCGATGCAGCAGGGCGACTTCGAGGCTCTGTACGAAGCTCTGGAAGGCAATCCGGTTACCATCCGTTTCCTGGATCCGCCGCTCCACGAATTCGTTCCGACCGAAGAAGAAGACATCAAGAAGCTGGCTGATGCTCAGGGCAAGACTGTAGATCAGATCAAGGCTATCATTGCTTCTCTGCACGAATTCAACCCGATGATGGGTCACCGTGGCTGCCGTCTGGCTGTTACTTATCCGGAAATCGCTGAAATGCAGACCAAGGCAATCATCAAGGCTGCTATCAACGTAAAGAAGAATCATCCGGATTGGACCGTTAAGCCGGAGATCATGATCCCGCTGGTCGGCGATGTGAAGGAACTGAAGTTCGTAAAGAAGGTCGTTGTAGAAACTGCTGACGCTGAAATCGCTGCTGCTGGTTCTGACCTGTCTTATGAAGTTGGTACCATGATCGAGATCCCGAGAGCTGCTCTGACTGCTGACGACATCGCAAAGGAAGCTGACTTCTTCTGCTTCGGTACAAACGACCTGACTCAGATGACTTACGGCTTCTCTCGTGACGATGCTGGTAAGTTCCTCGGTGCATACTATGATGCAAAGATCTTCGAGAGCGATCCGTTCGCTAAGCTGGACCAGACTGGTGTTGGTAAGCTGATGAAGATGGCTATCGATCTGGGTAAGCCGGTCAACAGCAAGCTGCACTGCGGTATCTGCGGTGAGCACGGCGGCGACCCGACATCTGTTGAGTTCTGCCACGAAATCGGTCTGGACTATGTTTCCTGCTCTCCGTTCCGTGTGCCGATCGCAAGACTGGCTGCTGCACAGGCTGCAATCAAGAACAAGTAAGTTTGATTCGTTCGTTTATCCACGCAGTCGCCTGACTGCCTGACTCCGGACATGTGCAGGACCTGACGGACAAGTTATGGACAAGTCACTGTCGAAAATGATTCCCGAACAATTTTGATATATCGAAAAGAATCCCTGTACATCGGACGTGATGTACAGGGATTTTTGGCAATACCGCACAAAGATTGTGCGACAGATGCGTCGTCAAATTTTTCGTCAGATGAAACAAAAAGCGGAATGAATACTGGATGTATTCACGAGCATTTTTGCGAAATATGACGGTAAATTTGCAAGCAGATGGCGTGCAAAGTCGCCAGACGCTCTTTGTGCGGTATTGCCTTTTGTATCTGAGAGCCGCACAGTGCCTACAGACAAAAAAACGCCCGACTCCAACCGGAATCGGGCTAAACAAAATCAAGAACAAAAGAAAGGAGACAACAAAACGAGTGATAAAATCAATGGAGAACTGATAAAAACAAAATAGGAGGGTTTTCACCAATCATAAGACCTCCATCTTTGCGGTTTTATCACCGTATCTATTATACACAATTCGCGGTCACCCGTCAAGGGAAAATACACAAAAAGTGCCTGTTCTCTGTGGATTTTGTAGAATTGCACAAAAAGTATGGTACGCCATTTGTGGTTGTTATCAAAATACATGCCGTCAGAAAACAGGTGTTTTCCACAGAATATTCCACACGGTTTGCGGGCATACTATAAGAGCAAAACTGTGAGAAGCGGATATGTATTCTCACAGAAATTGCAGAAAAGAGGTGTAGCTGCATGTGGGATAAACTTGCACTGATCCTGCTGATTATCGGCGGTGTCAACTGGGGACTGGTCGGCGTGTTTGAATTTGATCTGGTGGCATGGATCTTCGGCGGTTCGGCATCGTTCATCAGCCGTGCCGTTTATATTCTGGTGGCGATCGCAGCCCTTTGGTGTATGACATTCCTGTTCCGACGGGAAGCACTGACCGAGCCCGCGACGGTTTCCCAGCGGAGATAGGGAAACACTGCATCAAGCCTGCACGCAGATTGCGTGCAAAGCCGTCAGGCGGGCTTTATGCAGGGTTTCCATGTGCTTTCCACATTCCACTGTGGAAAACAGAAAAGTCTGTCCGGACAAGGGCAGACTTTTTTGTGCGGTGTTGTCCATGCACATATTTCCCCAGACAATCGCATAGATTGTGGAAACGCGGAACGTGTTCACATCAACGCTTTGACAGGAGGCTAACTGCTATGGAAAAAACACCGGAAGAATATCAGGCAGAGCTGCTGCGGCTCTATCACACGGCACAGGCATCGGCACCGGCACCCGTTCCGGAACCGAAAGAAGCTCCGCCGCAGGAGCCACAGCCGGAACCCACGCCCCCAGAACCGGAGCCTGCTCCCCCGATGCCGGAACCGCTTCCTACCGAAACCGTTCCTCCGCCAAAGCTGGAAGTGGAGGAAACTCCACAGGAACAGCCGGCGATCGGCTGGATTCAGGTCATCACCCGCAGTGCCGGCAATGCCCGTGCCCTTGCCGGTGTGTCCGTACTGGTGACCAACGGCACGGAGGAACAGGTACATCTGAAACACACTGCCGTCACCAACGAAAGCGGCGAAACCGGAAAAATTCCGCTGCCGGTGCCGGCGGCTTCTCTCTCACTGAACTGCGACGAAACCCGAAAGCCATATAGCACCTATGATGTCAGCGTCTATGCGGACGGTTTTTACCGGCAGGTCAGCGAAGCTGTACCAGTATTCGCCGGCACGACCTCCCGACAGATCTTCCACATGATTCCCCTGCCCAGCTACTTGCAGGAGCCGCCGAAAACCATTGTCTACCAAAACACCGAACCCAATCTGTAAGGAGGGCTGCCAGATATGCCAGTCGGAGAACCCTTTATCCCCAGAGATATTACCGTGCATCTGGGGCGGCCGGAGGAAACGGCGAACAATGTCACCATTTCCTTTCCTGATTACATCAAAAACGTGGTATCCAGCGAAATTTACCCCACGTGGCCGGAAAATGCCATTCGTGCCAACATCTACGTCATTGTCAGCTTTGCCCTCAACCGTGTCTATACCGAGTGGTATCGCTCCCGCGGGTATCCCTTTGACATCACCAACTCCACCCAGTTTGACCAGAAGTACATCTACGGCAGAGAAATTTTCGAAAACGTGGGGCAGCTGGTTGACGAACTGTTCAACTCTTACGTCCGGCGGCAGGGCAATGTGGAGCCGTTGTTCACAGCGTTCTGCAACGGCACAACAGTAACCTGTGACGGGCTTTCCCAGTGGGGCACCGTGCCGCTGGCACAACAGGGCATGACTCCTTATGAGATCCTTACCACATTTTACGGCAGCGACATCGACATTGTCACCAACGTTCCCGTAATGACCAACACGCCCTCCTATCCGGGATTTGATTTGCGGCTGGGACTTTCCGATGATCCGGTCCGCACCATTCAGGTACAGCTGAACCGCATTTCCAGAAACTACCCTGCCATTCCCAAAATCGGCGAAGCTGCCGGCGATTTTGATTATATCACACAAGATGCCGTCATTGCCTTTCAGGAAATCTTCGGGCTGCCGGCAACCGGCATTGTCAACGAAGCCACATGGTACCGGATCTCCTATATTTTTACCAGCGTGAAAAACCTGGCAGAACTGAACTCCGAGGGGCTGACCCAGCAGGACATCGAGCTTACGCACACCGAGGATCTGCACTTCGGCATGCAGGGAAAAAACATCCGTGCCCTCCAGTATCATCTTGCAGTGGTGGGAGCCTACTATGCCGCCATACAGCCGGTGGAAATTACCGGCTACTTCGGAGAACAGACAGAAACTTCCGTCAAATCCCTCCAGCAGGCGTTCGGGCTTCCGGTGACGGGCGTGGTGGATTTTTCCACATGGAACGCCCTCTATGATGCCTACACCGGCATTGTGGAATCGATACCGCTGGACACCTCGGTCAATGACGTGGTGCTCTACCCCGGCGTGGTTCTGCGGGAGGGCACTACCAGCGAGTACGTCCGTCTGATGCAGCAGTATCTCACCTATATCCACGGCACCTATCCGGAAATTCCCACCGTCAACGCCACCGGCTATTTCGGCCCCATGACCAAGGCTTCTGTCATGGCGTTTCAGGAACTGTTCGGCTACCCGAAAACCGGCGTAGTGGGTACCGCGGTATGGAACGCGATCACCAGCCTGTACTCCGATTTGAAATACGGCTACGACAAACAACCCTATCAGGCTCCGGGATATACGATCACCTGAGGAAACACTGCATAAAGCCCGCCTGACGGCTTTGCACGCAATCTGCTTGCAGATTTTCCGTCATATTGCCCAGAAATCCCTTGCCATACATGAAGTATGCCTGCGGAATTTCTATGCAATCTGCCGAAAAATCTGACTACGCATCTTACGCACAAACTTTATTCAGTGTTTCCTTAAGGAGGGTGACACATGGCGTACACAGAGTTACAGAAGCAACAACACATTCGGGAATTACAGGGGTATCTCCACGGCATTTCCCACATACAGCAGCTGCCACATATAATACCGGACGGCATCTATGGAGAGAAAACCATTGAGGCAATACGGCAGTTCCAGCAGCAGAACCACATGCCGGCAACCGGTGAAACTGACACTGCCACATGGAACGCTGTTGCACAGGCATATTTGCAGGAGGTTCGTCCACCGGTACTGCATCTGGCACTGTTTCCCACCGGCATCACCGCCTACACGCTGGGCGATACGGGCGGTGCTGTTTTCGTGATACAAGGCATTTTGCAGGCAATTCAGAACAATTTTCCGAAGATCCCGCCGATCAGCAACAGCGGTGTATTTGACACTGCCACCCAGAATGCCGTGAAGCAGTTCCAAAGCTACACGCCGCTGCCGGCAGACGGTGTGGTAGATGCTGCCACATGGAATCATCTGCTGGCGGCACTGGACGCGGAGATCCGGAATTCTGCCGGCGTAGTATAAGACAGAAAAAAGGAGTTACCTTGCTTGAGAGCAAAGTAACTCCTTTTGTTTTACACGTTCAGAAAACGATATTCTTTGGAATAGGGCTTCACATGTGCAGGGTGCTCTGCGGCATATGCCAGCAGCAGCTTGCCCAAGCCTTCTTCCGCCAGAAATGTTTCCAGCTGCTCATCGGTATAGCGTTCCATGCCGGGACAATATCCCGCCACAGCGACACGCACATTGCCAGCCAAATCCCGCATCATGCGGAACGGCCAGACCTTGCAGTCAAAGGGCTTTTCCGACCCCATGGTGCAGCCGGTTTCGCAGAGCATGGGGCAGAAGAACAATTCCTCGCCCCGCAGCGGCGGTGCCGCAAATGTCTGCTCCTTTCCTGCCGGAACCAGCTCCGGCGAAACACCCATACGGTGCATGGCTTCCACCGTTTCCTGCGGCAGTACTGGAAATTCCCACGTGTCTGTACAGTCGAATCCGCAGCAGAGCCGACAGGCTGCACAGGTTTCGGGAGAAAGAATCTTTCGCAGCATGCTTAGTCGATCGGTACGATCCAGCCGAATTCGTCCGGAATCTTGCCCCACTGAATGCCAGTCAGGGTATCATAGATCATCTGGGAAACCGGTCCGATCTTGTTGTTGTTGATCGTCATGACCTTGTCGCCCCACTTCAGGTGACCTACCGGAGAGATGACCGCAGCAGTACCGGTACCGAATACTTCGGACAGCTTGCCTGCGTCATATGCATCGGCAATTTCCTGAATGGTGATGCGGCGTTCCGAAACCGGAATGCCCTTGGAGCGACACAGTTCCAGAGCAGACTTTCTGGTGATGCCGGACAGAATGGAGCCGGTTTCCAAAGACGGTGTTACCACTTCGCCGTCAATGACGAAAGCGATGTTCATGGCACCAACTTCTTCGATGTACTTCTGCTCTACGCCGTCCAGCCACAGAACCTGCGAATAGCCCTGCTCATAGGCATCAGCCTGACTGTGCAGAGAAGCCGCATAGTTACCGCCGGTCTTGGCATAACCCATACCGCCGCGGACAGTACGAACATACTTGTTTTCTACGTAGATATTGACCGGATCCAGACCGGAAGCATAGTACGGACCGGACGGAGAAAGAATGATCATGAACAGGTAGTGTTCACCCGGATGTACGCCGAGGAACGGATCTACTGCAAAAATAAACGGACGAATGTACAGGGAAGCACCTTCTGTGTGCGGAACCCAGTCCTTTTCCACAGAGATGAGTTCTTTCAGACACTGCAGTCCCAGTTCCTCCGGCAGTTCCGGAATGACCAGACGCTCGTTGGAACGGTTCAGACGCTTGAAGTTTTCGTCCGGACGGAACAGCTGTACGCCGCCGTCGGCACGGCGATATGCCTTCAGACCTTCGAACACGGTCTGACCATAGTGCAGGCACATTGCAGACGGGCTGAGGGTAATATCACCATAGGGCATGATCACCGGATCGTGCCAGCCCTGCCCCTCATCATAGGGCATTACCAGCATGTGGTCGGTAAAGATATGACCGAATCCAAGCTTGCTCTCGTCCTTGGGTTTTTCTTTCGGACAAGTCGTCAGTTGTTTTTTGATTTCCATGTCAAAAACCTCTTTTTTGATAGTTTTGCCGCAAATCGCTGTGCGGTTGGACGGCTCTGATACTATTATAGCACACTTTTCTGTATTTTGGAATAGTTTTTTGAAATTTTTTTTGGATTTTCGGATTCTTTTTTATGGTGCGGGGCAAAAGTCATTCTGCAAGTGGCGTTTTCTCCCTGCTCTTGTCCCTGAAATACGGTTCCAGTTCCACTTCCGAGTCAATATAAACGGAACGAATGTCATTGCTGTTATAAACCCGAATCATTTTTCCGTCCAGCCAATACCGCTGCATCAGCGAGCCGTCTACATCTTCCAGCAGTTCGTCCTTGACCAGATGCGGGAGATGCGTTTCCAGTGCCCTGCACTGTTTCTGAAAGATCACTTCGTCTGCAATCGTGCAGATACTATAATGGTACATTGCATCTGACCTCCATGCTATTATAATGTATCACGGCACTTCAGGAGCATTCCGCCGTATAATACCCGATTCCGAACAAGCCGGCATGAGTTTTCAAAATCACGGTATCCCCTGTTTCCACTGCGGCATAGATTGTACTGTCTGACAGGGTTTCCTTTGTGCCGTCCTCCCGCCGCACGGTCAGTTCCGTCCAACCGGAACTGCGGACACCGCCGAAATGGTATTCCGTTCCTACCACAACCGCCCGTTCCTCCAAGGGCAGCCGGAAATCATAGACACGGTTTCCCACACCAACAAACAGGCAGGAAAACAACAGCGAGAACCCGATCATGCACCCGATCTCCCTGCCGGTTCGTCTGCGGCAGGAAAGGAAAAACAGTAAGAACAGCACCACACTACACAGCCCGAAAATCAGAAAGAATTGTCTTGTTCCCGCCGCAGTCAGATTGCTATGGTGCAGTCCATGAAAAAACAACGGCACCAGCGGGGCAAACAGTCCATACTGCACACGGGGCGAATCTGCAAACAGCCCCAGCCATTCCCCGTCGCCCGCTTTTTTCCACGAAAACAGCCTGCCATGTGTCCAGCAGAGCAGAAACGTCAAGCCGGAACAGAGCAGCCAGAACGTCACCGGAAAAATTTGATACGCCGCAGGCAGACGCAAAAAGGCAGTGCTCCATGCCGCCGAAAGCCACAGGCATACTTGCAGCAGCAAGTTCCAGAGCCGCGGTCTGCCCAGCGTTTTCAAAATACTCCAAGGCGTATCACAGCAGGGTGCTGTTTCTGCGGTAAAAGGAACCGGAGAAACCATTTCCTCCAGATCTTCCGCAGAAACATTCGACAGCACATAATTGCACGAACTCTTGTGAGCAGCATCTTCTTTCAATTGCAGATGCAAAACGCCAAACGCCGCGTACTTCGTATTTGCCACAGACTTTTTCGTATAGGAAACCGACTGTATCTGACAAACCGGCAGCCAGAAATCTTTTTTGCCCAATTTCTTCCCCGTGTCCAAATCGGCACCGTTTTGTATCAAATGCTGCTGTATCTCCGAATCTTCCTGATTGCCGGAACAGAGATACCGGAAATACAGCCGCTGTTTCCAGCGAATCACCTGAAACAGGGTGCTGTCATCACGCTGTACCAATACCGACCGTTCCGGAACTGCCAGCGATGCCAAAGACGGCACTGCTTTTCGGCAGAACAGACGGCGATACCCGTTGTGCTCCGCCGCCGAATTTCCCCGAATCCGGTCTGCATAAGGATAATACTCCTGTAGAAAGCCCCAGAAAATCACCTGCACCGCCCATATCAAAAACAGCAGAACTCCCCAGACGGCGGGCAGAAACAGCAGTCCCAGCAGAGCCGCAAGCCCCGCCAGAATTTGCAAAAAGAACATGTATTTTCTCCTCCATATCAAAAAATCTCCGCACCTCAAGGGCACGGAGATCTCTCACATATCTGTTATTAACCTTCCCAAGGTCCTGCATATTCCGACTGCACGCCCAGATATTCCTCCAGCGTCAAACCCTGCGACATGATCTCCTTTGCGGTATCCACGCCCACATAGCGGATATGCCACGGTTCGTACTGATAGCCGGTGATGTTTTCCTTGCCGTCCGGAAAACGGATAATGAAGCCGTAGTCTGCACAATGCTCTGCCAGCCATACCGCTTCTGCGGTTTCGCCAAAGGCATCATCAATGGTGTTGCAGTCAATGGTCAGTCCGGTCTGGTGCTCGGAATATCCCGGGCGTGCCGAAAAGGTATCTGCCATTTCCCAGCCGTACAGATCGTTATAGTTGTTGTAGATCTTCACCTGATATGCATAATCGCGGAAGTCCGAACCGATGTACAGGTTCAGGTCCTCCTTGGCAGCGTCGGCTTTCATCTGTTCAAAGGCAGCCTTTGTGGTGGAATCCAGCCCCGGATCATAGCTTTCCGGCAAGCCGTAGCTCTTGTTTACGATCAGGATCCCGTCTACGTAAGTGCAGCCGTCTTTCTGTTCCAGATGCCGGACTGTCACCGGAACGGTCTGGGCAATGGCATCGTTTCCTTTCACAGAAACGGTGATGTCACACTTGCCCGCCTTGACACCGGTCACAGTGCCTGCATTGTCTACGGTTGCAACCGTTTCATCGCTGCTGCTCCAAAGGAGATCGCCGGCACTTGCCGCACCGGTGGTGGACATGTTCACCGCAATGCCGGCGGTACCACCCTCCAGCACTGCCAGATAAGTCTTGTCCACAGACAGATCCAGAATGTTCTCATTGGTGGTGGCAGTTTCCGATGCGGCAGTGCTCTGTGCAGAGGTGCCCTCCGCAGAAGCCACAACACCATTGCCCTCCGGAATGATGCTGGTGCCCCGTTCATCGGAGAAGAACAGCAGCCGGACTGCAAATCCCAGAATGATAAACATCACGTATAATAACACTAAAATGACACCGATTCTGGAAAACTTGTCCCAGACGTTGTCTTTGGTTCGCCTTGCCATAACGACTTCCCTTTCTCTTTCTCATTTCTTTTCTCCGGTTTTCCTGCTTTTTCTCCAAATTGTAATAATTGCAACAAAAGCCGGTTCAAATCTTACAAAGTGGTTACATCTCTTGTATTATACCACACTTTCCCGCTTCTGTCATTTGACAAATTCCACAAATATCATATTTCTAAATTGCGTATTTTCAGCAATTTGTGCATTTTGTCAGAAAATTGCTCTTGTAAACTGCCAACCTGCACAAATTTTACGGTACATGTGATTTCATTCTTGAAAACCTGCACAAAGCATGCTATAATAAATAGGAACGTGGACAGAAGGCGTGCCAGACTGTCTGCAACAAAGGAACCGTGCGAGCCGAACTGCACGAACGGTTCGGGAATTTTTGAAAGGGGAAACTCCATGACCAAACAGAAAAAAATCATTTCCGTGCTCACCGCAGCCGCATTGCTGTGCACGGGAATCGGCACTGCCGGCATCAGCCAGCCGCTGACGGCATCTGCTGCGGACTCGATCGAATCCTCTATGGATTGGGATACGCTGAACATTGCCGGCGGCGGCTTTGTTTCCGGTATCATCACCGGTGACGATCAGATGTATGCCCGTACCGACGTAGGCGGTGCATACCGCTATGACTACGAACAGAAAAAATGGGTTCAGCTGCTGGACTTCTTGAACGAAGCTGACCGTGGCTTCCTGAGCGTTGATGCCATGTGCGTTGACCCCAACGATGACGACACCCTGTATCTGCTGTGCGGCTGTGCATATTTCAGTGATGCACGGACAGCCATTTTCCGTTCCCGCGATGCCGGTGAAACCTTTGAAGAAATCGACGTTACCGATCTGATTCAGGTACACGGCAACGGCTACGGCAGACAGTGCGGTGAAGCCATCGCAGTGGATCCGGACAATCCGGACATCATCTACTGCGGCGGCGATGCCACTGCCGGCACCTCCGGTCTGATCATGAGTGAAGACGGCGGTGACACATGGAAAGCAGTTGACGGCTACGGCAAGCTGGACTTGTTCGAATATGAGATCAACTGGCCGACATGGACAGAACACAAGGTCAAGACGACCGCAGAAAAGTATGACGGCGGAGCAAACGGCGTTTCCACGATCACGATCACAGACGGCAAGGTCTTTGTGGGTACTTCTATCAAGGGGAAGGCAAATCTCCACGTGGCAGAAGTCGGCAGCGACGATTTCAAGCCCCTGAGCGAGGAACTGCCTACCGAGCAGATGCCTTCCCGTATCAATCTGGATCCGGACGGCAACCTGCTGATCACCTACATCAATGGCCTGATGTTCGACAGCGGCACTGGTTATGCTTATAAGTATAACCCCAAGACCGACGAACTGAAAGATATTACACCGACTACAACTTCCAACGGTACTGCCAAAAAGCTGAATGTTGGCTACGGCGGTGTCTTTAGCGACCGGCACGACTCCAACAAGCTGGTGGCAACTACCTGTGCACAGTGGTACTCCCAGTCCTGGACTGCTGATGCCTGGGACAGAGATGCCATTGCATGGGGCGACCGCTTCTTCAAGTCGGAAGACGGCGGCGAAACATGGACAGAAATGACTCCCGGCAACTCCACCTCCTGGGGCGGTCCGCTGGAAGCAAACTATCTGGAGGACGGCGGTCACAGCTGGATCCGGGACAAGGCGATCCACTGGTCCGGTTCTATTGCCATCGACCCCCGCAACAGCGACCAGTTCTGGGTGGTTTCCGGTAACGGCGTTTTCACCTGTGAGGATACCTGGGCAGAATGCCCCACCATTCGCTTTGCCGCAGACGGCATTGAAGAAGTGGTATCTCTGGACTTCATCAGCCGTCCGGGCAAGGATCCGGTTTCAGTTATCGGTGACTATGACGGCTTCTATCACAATGCAGACGGCACAGCGACCCAGCTGTCCCCCAGCATGAACAAGCTGACTACCACCACCGCTTCTACCGGCGGCATCGCATACTGCCCGGCAAATCCGGACGTGATGGTTCGTCTGTCAGAAGGTTCTGCAATGGGCTATTACACCACAGACGGCACTACATGGCAGGAACTGCCGAACGTACCGCTTTCCGGTGCAAAGGCTGCCATCAACCAGCTGGAGGACGGCACCTACCGCATTCTGGTCAGCAGCAGCGGCAAGATCTCCTATACCGATGACTACGGCAAGACCTGGAGCACCGCTTCCACCAGCGACAGCCTGTCCAGCACCATCTGGATGTGCGTGGACGAAAAGAACCCGCAGTACGTCTATGCATACGGCTACTACTACAACCAGTACTATTTCTACAGCAAGCCGAAGGCCGATATCACCGATGCCCGCTACATCCTGATGGTCAGCGATGACTACGGCAAGACCTTTAAGAACAACCAGACCGTTTGCCAGTACGACCAGTGCGACGGAGCATACCGCATTGCTTATCTGGACGAGGGCACATTCGCCATTGCAGCCGGCTACTACGGCGCATATCTGGTAACCGACTACGGCAAGACCATTACCAAGATGGACAACGTCAGCTACTGCAAGACCATGGGCTATGGTGCAGCAGCAAAGGACGGCGATCCCTACACCCTTTATATGTACGGCAAGCCGGCAGATTCTGATCCGGAAGGCATCTATCGTTCTACCGACTGCGGCAAGAGCTGGGTACTCATCAACCAGAACCACCTGTACGGCGGTACCGGCAACGGTAACTATCTGGTCGGCGACATGAACACCTTTGGCACCGTTTATATGTCCACTGTCGGCTGCGGCATCGTAGTCGGCAAAGTCAACGGTTCTGAAGACCCGAAGCCGGTCACCACAGATACCACACAGACAACCAAAACAACCACAACAACAACCGTTTCCACAGCGGCTTCTACTAAGGATTCTGCTGCATCTACTACAATTGCTACCACGATCGTAACCACACTCCCCCAGACCACTGACTCCACCGGCGTTTCTACAACGGCTTCCGGCAAGAACACCGCCACAGTGCCGGCAGGAGCAACACTCTATGGCGACACCAATCTGGACGGCAGAGTGGACATCACCGATGCAGTACTTCTGAACAAGGCAGCTGCCGGAGCAGTATCTCTGGCCGCACAGGCTGCAAAGAATGCAGACTGCAATGCAAACGGTGAAGTCGGTTCTGACGATGCGGTTTCCCTGCTGAAGTTCTTGGTACAGATCATCAAGAACCTGCCGGAAGTTGCAGAGTAATCCGAACAAATTTGCAATCGCGATCATAAAAAGCACTGCCCCTGTAAGCGTAATGGCTTACAGGGGCAGTTTGTTTTGGGGCATCATGTGTTGAAAAAAACGTTTGACAGCCACCTAATGTTTATTCAGAAACAACCGTTCTGGTTTGCAGCTTCGGGCAGTTATTTCCCGTTTGCATTAACTGTCCAATTGGTTTCTCAACGAAATTCATACCATAATCAAAAGAGCAGATACCGCAAAGTATCTGCTCTTTTTTATCTTAGGGAAACACTGCATAAAGCCCGCCTGACGGCTTTGCACGCAATCTGCTTGCAGATTTTCCGTCATATTGCCTAGAAATCCCTTGCCATACATACAGTATGCCTGCGGAATTTCTAGGCAATCTGCCGAAAAATCTGACTACGCATCTTACGCACAAGCTTTATGCAGTGTTTCCCTTATACAGTTTTTCGCGTGTCGTTCAGACATCACCGGAATCATTCTGCACTGGGCAGAGAATTGATGATGTGTACCAAGAACCGCAGCAGTACAACTGCATCATTGGAATCGATCTCGCTGCTGCCGTCACAGTCTGCATTCTGCTTGGCATCGCCCTCCAGAACTACAGCTCCGGCAACCGACTTATTCAGAAGCACGGCATCGGTGATGTCCACTCTGCCGTCCAGACTGGTGTCACCATAGAGGACTGCTCCTGACGGTGTAGGCTGTCCGGAAGCGGTTGTTGTGGTGGTAGTTGTGGTAACAGGTGAAGTTTCTGTTGTACTCTCATGATCTTCAACAGTAACCTTGAAAGAAACCTCGGCAAAGGACAACCGGTAGTTCAAGATCAAATCCGAGCTTGCTTTCACACGAATGGTATATGTGCCCGACTTGGAACTGTCAAATTCCGAAGTGTCTATGGTGAATTTATCCGGATAATCGGCAGGCGATACCTTGTCATAGATCACATCACAGCTGTCTTTTCCGTAATAGTACTTCAGGGAAATTTGCAGTCCGGTGAGATCCAGATCTTCCCCAACACGATAAATCAGCTTCTCCGGCTCGTTGTCCAGCAGAAGTGCACCCGCGGATTCATAGATAATCTCGTTCGAAGTGGTCGCCATTGTAGCTCTTGTTGTCGTTGTGGTGGTCTGTTCCGTAGTCGTCGTTGTTGTTGTTGTTGTTGTAACTGCCGGATCCGGCTTGGTGCCGTCCGGCTCTACGCCCCAGATCAGAGTGTCGCCGTCATACATGGTGATGTGGTCGGTTGCCACCATAGCATCTTCGCCGCCCTGTTCCAGACCGGCATAGGAATAGTCGTTTGTCGGATCCCAGACACCCTGAATGTTGTCCGGAATCGAAATACGGAACTGGCACTCGCTGCGGTGTTCCGACTGACCGGTAGGCATTACCACGCTGCCGTCTGCAAAGGACAGCTTGACATAATAGATATTGCCGCTGTACTGGATCGGATCAGAAATGGAGATCTTGCCCTTGTCGCTGCTGTGCTGGTCGTAGCCGATCTTGACAGAAACGTCGTTGATCGAATAGCCTGCATCGACCAGTTCGCTGATGTCGAAGTAATAGTTATAGGACAGGTTCTTGATGGTTCTTGCCGGCCATGCACTGTGGTTCATGGCAAAGACTTTCAGTTCAGTATAGCTGGAAGCCGACTGGTTCACAGAAGCCTTCATAAAGAATTCGTCCCACTTCGGAGTTTCTGTCGGCGGGAAGTCGGGGTCAGATGTGCCGCCGTACTTTTCTACCATTGCACAAAGTGCTGCGGTATAGCCGGCGTTATAATCGATGGCAACTTCAGTATACTGATAGTCGCCGATCTTGTCGGAATAGCCGTCCTTCTGATCCGGACCGCCGACCAGTGCACCGTACAGAATGTGTGCGTGGGGCTTGGCATCTTCGCCCTCGGTCTGTCCGATGTTGCTCCACTTGTCATTCCATGCACCGCTGGAAGTTCTGTGGTGCCATGCCTGCGGGTAATCATCGCCCATGCCGACCACATAGCTGTAGTTCTTGGAGTTGTCGCCGAAGCAGTAGTTCATGACATTGTCGGCAAACTTGGTATACTTTTCAGCCTTGGCGGTATCGTCCTGATACAGCTGATCGACTGCCACATATGCCAGAAATGCAGTCGTGGTAGCGTGGCGGAGAGAACCCCACTGGAACAGCCACGGCAGACCGTCCGGTGTATAGGTGATCTGCTTGCCGCCGTAACCAGTCGTCCAGTATTCCAGATGCTTGGTGAACTGGTCTTTCCACTGGGATTCGCCGGTGTTGATCGCATACAGCAGCACGCCGCCCTGCATCACATCGTCCCAGCACATGCCCCATGTGTACTTCATTTCGCTGGACTGTTCTTCCTTGCCCAGATTCGGGATATAGTCAGTCTTGCACAGATCCAGATACTTCTGCTCGCCGGTTGCCATGTACAGCCAGTTTGCAGCATAGAACAGATCATCATAGAATGTGGTGATCTTGTAGTACGGCTGTTCTGCGGCATCATCGCCGATCGCACGCAACTTGTCGGCACGGTCGAACAGGTCAATGGCGTGTTCCAGATATTCCTTTGCCTTTTCCGGCTTGGAGTCCTTGAAGTTCAGATAGCCGGTGCAGAGTGCCGCCGCCATGTCGGCCTGAATGCAGCTGTCCTCACAGGTATAGTACGGACGCTCAGTTTCGCCTTTCATCAGTTCGTACTTGTCCATATACACTTCGGCAGAGCCCCACCATACGTGGTCGAACGAGCCGTCGCCGATCATATAGACAATGTTGTCACCCTGATCGCAGCCCACCAGATAATCCAGTGCAAACTGGAGGTTGTTCTCATACATAGTACGCTGACCAGCCTTTTCCACACCGTCGCCGTAGTTCAGCAGACCCCAGCCCAGCAGTGCTGCGGAGTACGCATTGGTCAGTGTGAATTTCAGGTGATCTCCGGCATCAAACCAGCCGCCTGTCACATAGTCGTTGGTCATGCAGTCCGAACGCCAGCTGACTTCGTTCCAGTCCGGCTTTTTGCCGCTCTGCTGTACCTCGTAGAAAAACATCGACTTCTGGAGAGCCTCTCCATAGTTGTACTTGCTGTCAGCAGCGGTCACCGTTGCCGCGGGAATTGCCGAAGCCATTCCAGTCACTGCCAGCACTGCGGCAGAAATCGCCGCGATCCACTTCTTCATAGACAATCAATCCTTCCTTTCCAAAAAACGCTCCTGCTCTTACAGGCAAAAAATTGTCCAATTATTTTTATTGTATCATATCTTGCGTGAGATGTCAAGATTTTTTGTGCAGCCTGTCAAAATCAACGTCGAAAAAGCTACCGCAAAATCGGATTGCACATCTTATGCAATGTCGTATCACCCTGTGCAGCTAAAAATTTCTGAGGATAGAATACTATGAAAATGAGCATCACTGCCATTTTTGATCTGCTTATAATCTTCATCATCATAGACATACATACGCAATGTTATTTCGCCGTCAATTTGCTCCAAATGATCTTTCAAGCCGTCAAATTCTCTGGATAGATCCTCATGCTGCATATACTCTGATTCTGAAATCATCAACTGAAAACAGGCGGCTAAGCTTCTGTCTTTTGAAGTGAATGAAACAAATGTATCCGCCGTGAGATCGGCAGAATATTCTGACGGAAAGCATAGCTCTGTACAACTGTACTCTATGATATGATCCTGAAAACCGGCTTGCAGGATATATGGTTCTATCCACTGTATCATTTTATCTTTCATGAATTTCCCATAATAGGATTCGTTTTTTACGTATAATTCTATTTCCTTGTCCGCCCGTTTTCCGTACACTTCGGCATTGCACACCGTATAATCCTCGTCATCTGTAATGCTGACAGTGCAATTATAATAGGGTTCTGCCGACGGATCCGGTCCTAAAAAAACGCCCCCGGCAATAGACCGGTCTGTAACAGCAGCTTGTACATCATACTTTTCTTTAAAATATGCTTCGACAACAGCATCTGCATCGTCCGCAAGCTGCTCCAATTCCGTTTCAGAAACATGCGATGCATCTTTTTTGTTTTCATAGAAACAGCCTGTAAAACCAGTGATGCTAATTGCGATAAGTCCAGAAAGCAGCAATACATGGAATAAAAAATTTCGTTTCATATTACACCCTCTATTTTACACCATACGATATTTTAAGGCAATACCGCACAAAGATTGTGCGGCAGATGCGTCGTCAAATTTTTCGTCAGATGAAACAAAAAGCGGAGTGAATACTGGATGTATTCACGAGCATTTTTGTGAAATATGACGGAAAATTTGCAAGCAGATGGCGTGCAAAGTCGCCAGACGCTCTTTGTGCGGTATTGCCTTAAGGAAACACCGTGCAAAGCCTGCCGGCTTCGTACAGCGTTGCCTGTATTGTATCATGCCTTGTATCAGATGTCAAGGACAACACCGAAAAAAGCTGCCGCAAAAACGCGGCAGCTTTTTTGTGTCTGCGTCAGCCCTGCATCGACTGGAACTTCTTCTTGACCGCCTGTACCTTTGTCATCTCGGCACGGTCGGTGGGATACCAGCCCTTTGCCGCCATTTTGTCGTACAGGGTATCCTGCATGGCGAGGGAATCGCTCAGTGCATGACTGAACGTCTGGTGCACGTTGCTGGTGCTGGACTCGATCACGCCGTGTACATACAGGTCGCAAACGCCCTTTTCCAGCAGCAGGATATTTTCCATTACATTTTTATCGTCCATGGAAGTAACCTCCTTTTCCATTGCGAATTAAGGAAACACTGCATAAAGCCCGCCTGACGGCTTTGCACGCAATCTGCTTGCAGATTTTCCGTCATATTGCCCAGAAATCCCTTGCCATACGACAGTATGCCTGCGGAATTTCTATGCAATCTGCCGAAAAATCTGACTACGCATCTTACGCACAAGCTTTATTCAGTGTTTCCTTAAAGCAGTCCGTAAAAATTTCGGAACAGCTGGCGGTGCTTCTCCGCCATTTGCGTCACACACTGTTTCAGGTCTTCGTCCTGCATCTGTGCGGCAGCCTCCATGCACTTGGTCTGAAAATACTTCTCATGTCCCAGTGCGTCCTCTACATACAGCAATTCTTTACTGGTCATCTGATCTTCACCTCCGCATTTTTCACCGCAGGATCGCTTCGTGCGGTGTTGTCTTTACGATTCCACATCTGCGGCAGATTATACACCGGATTTTCCACAGCATACGCGGAATTCTGCCGAAAAGATCTGCGTTTCCTTGGAATCGCCACACCCTCTACAGCAATTCCACAATCTCGTGAAAAACCGCCCATAGAATTCGATTGCATTCCCAAAAAAAGTATGCTATAATGAAAACAGTCATTACAGGACAGCTTTCCACAAAAATCAAACAGCCTGTGGAAAAGCTGATTGAAAAAGAAAGGAATCCTATCATGCACATTTTACATACGACACCCCGCACAGACGGGTTCTGCATGCCGGCGGAGTTCGACCGGCACGCCGGCTGTCTGCTGATCTGGCCTACACGGGGAGATTCCTGGCGAAGCGGCGGCTGGCCGGCACGAAAAGCCTTTGCGGCAGTTGCCGCAGCCATTGCCCGTTCCGAAGAAGTCACCATGCTGGTGGCTCCGGAACAGTACGAAACCGCACGGGCAATGCTGCCGCCGGAAGTCCGCCTTGTGGAAATGGAAACCGACGACTCCTGGGCAAGAGATGTCTGCCCCACTTTCGTCCGCAATGCCGAGGGCACTGTCCGCGGCATCGACTGGGGCTTCAACGCGTGGGGCGGTCTGGTGGACGGGCTGTATTTTCCGTGGGACAAGGACAACCATGCGGCAAGAAAAGTCTGCGACCTGTACCGTGCCGACTGCTATGACAGCCGTGATTTCATTCTGGAAGGCGGCAGCATTCACAGCGACGGCGAGGGAACGATTCTCACCACAGAAAGCTGCCTGTGCAGTGCCGGCAGAAATCCGGACATGACCAAGGCGGAGATCGAGGAAAAGCTCTGCTCCATGCTGGGTGCCCAAAAAGTCCTGTGGCTGCCCCGCGGCATTTACGGCGACGAAACCAACGAGCATGTGGACAACGTCTGTGCGTTCACTGCCGCCGGAAAAGTAGTGCTTGCGTGGACGGACAACCAGAACGACCCTCAGTATGCCCTTTCAAAAGCCTGTGCCGACTATCTGGCACAGCAGACCGATGCCAAGGGCAGAAAGCTGGAAGTGACACTGCTGCCCATTCCGCAGGAGCCGGTCTGCATTACACAGGAGGAATGCAGCGAGTTAGACCTCTGGGACGGCGAACCCACCAGAACCGCAGGCGAACGGCTGGCTGCCTCCTATGTCAACTTTTACATTGCCAACGACAGCGTTCTGGTTCCGCAGTTCGGCGACCCCATGGACAAGACCGCCTGTGAAATTTTGTCTGCCCAGTTCCCGAACCGGACGATCGTTCCCATTGCCGCCAGAGAAATTTTGCTGGGCGGCGGCAATATCCACTGTATCACACAGCAGATTCCCTTAGGAAGGAGTTCTATTTATGCGTAAAGTCACTGTTGCAGCCATTCAAATGGCATGCTCTCCCGATGCCGCCGAAAACCGCCGCACTGCCGAAGCGATGGTACGGCAGGCAGCCGGAAACGGGGCACAGATCATTCTGCTGCCGGAACTGTTCGAAACCCCTTACTTCTGTCAGGAACGGCGGTACGCCTCCTATGAACTGGCAACCACGCCGGCGGAAAATCCTGCCATTGCACAGCTGCGAAAAGTCGCTGCGGAATTGCAGGTAGTTCTCCCCGTCAGCTTCTACGAAAAAGCCGGCACTGCCCTGTACAATTCCATTGCGATCATTGACGCTGACGGCTCGGTGCTGGGCATCTACCGGAAGACACACATTCCGGACGACCATTTCTATCAGGAAAAGTTCTACTTCACCCCCGGCGACACCGGCTTCAAAGTCTGGAACACCCGCTATGCCAGAATCGGCGTGGGCATCTGCTGGGATCAGTGGTTTCCGGAGGCTGCCCGCTGCATGGCTCTCGCCGGTGCAGAACTGCTGTTCTACCCCACGGCAATCGGCTCGGAGCCGATTCTGGAGGTGGACAGTGCTCCCCACTGGCAGCGTTGCATGCAGGGACATGCCGCCGCAAACCTGATGCCGGTGATCGCTGCCAACCGCATCGGCACGGAGCACATCACCCCCGATGAGGAGAACCAGCAGCAGACCTCCTCTCTGTCGTTCTACGGCACCTCGTTCCTGACCGACGGCACCGGTGCAGTTTTACAGCAGCTGGGACGGGACGAAGCCGGCATTGCTATGCAGACATACGACTTGGACGAGCTGGAAGAAATGCGTATGAGCTGGGGCGTATTCCGCGACAGAAGGCCGGAATATTACCGTGCGATCAGCACGCCGCCCACCGTCGTTCTCCCCCGCTGAACGCCGCCGGCAGGCTCCTGATTCCGTTTTGTTACCAACATTTCATTTTGTAATTGCCAATATCAGGAATAAAATCATCGAAAAAATTGTGCAGAATGGGCGAGTGCAGCAGAAACTTTTTGTACAGTGTGCCGAAAATTCGACAGTTTTTTCGAACAAGACGGCAAATCGATTGACAGCACCCCAAAACATCGGTATAATAAATAGTGGATTCATGACAAATCGATTACAATCGGCAGAAAAATTTTGTCGATTGCATACGAACGCAGACGACAGCGATTGCAAAATGGAAACAGCGATCGCCCAAAAGGAAACACCGCCTTACAGGCGGCAGTTCCCTGACACGAAAGGACGTGAAACCAATGGCGCAACCGATGCGCAAACTTCTCTTTGCTGCAGCCGGCGGACTGCTCGCTTCTCTGATGATCGGCACAATTTCCGCAGCAGCAGAAGAGTATGATATACAGGACAGCATCCGGCATCTGAACAGCTTTATTGTAACAGACAGCGGCAACCGTGTCCTGACAGGAAGCTGTGAAGCAGATCAGATCACTGAAAGCGGCTGGTATGTATCTGACGATGACAGCCTTTATTATTACTACAGCGACGGCAGCTGTGCACAGGACGAAACCACACTGAACGACGGCTATACTTATTTATTTGCTTCTGACGGTGCACTCCGAACTGGCTGGCAGACCGTAGACGGCAAGCGGTATTATTATAGTGCAGAGGTCGGACAGCCGGTATTCGGCTGGATGGATTATCAGAATGCGATGTACTATATCGATAAAACTGCCGGCAAGCTGACTGGTGTCCAGACCATTGACGGTATCCCGTACACCTTTGACGAATACGGCTGTGCAGTCACCGGCTGGGTTTCTTATGCAGACGGTTCGCTGTACTTCTACAACACAGATGCTTCAACGGCAACCGGCTGGGCAGTCACCGAAAACGGTACCTACTACCTGACAGCAGACAAGGGAGCCGTAACCGGAAGATATACGATCGACGGCAAGGAGTATTACTTCGGTGACGACAAGAAGCTGAAGACCGGCTGGATCGATACGGATTCCGGCAAGATGTGGGCAGATGCCGACGGCGTACTCGCCAAGGGAATGGTCAGCATCGACGGCAAGAATCATTGCTTCGATGCACAAGGCTACGCTTTGACTGGTGTTTGTGCCATAGACGGCATCACCTACTATACCGATGCCAATGGTGCTGTACAGACCGGCATTCAGCAGATCAACGATAAGTATTACTACTTCAACGAACAGACCGGTGCTTTGCAGACCGGCTGGATCACCGTCAACGGTGTACAGTATTACTTCGATCCGGATGAAGCGTATCTCCGCACAGGCTGGCTGGAAACAGAAAACGGTACCATGTACCTCACCACCTCCGGTGCAGCAACCGGAATCCAGACCATTGACGGCGGGATCTACGGATTCAATGCAAAGGGCATTCTGCTGACAGACTGGCAGACTGTAAATGGCAAGCTGTATTGCTTCAATCCGACAAACGGCAAGGCACTGACTGGCTGGACTACCAAGGACAGTTCCAAGATTTATCTGAACGCTGACGGTACAGCGGCTTCCGGTGTGACCGTTATCGGCGACAAAACCTATTATTTTGATCCGTCCACCTTTGCAATGCGAACCGGCTGGATCACCATTGGAGATTCCTCCAGCTATTTTGATCCGACGACCGGTGTTCTCACCGAAACCGGACATGCACCGGTACAGCTGAATGTGGTAGACTACAAGCAGTTCGACTCCAAATGGAGCAACAAGGTCATCAATTATTCCACGATTGGCAAGGTCGGCTGTGTGACAACAGCTCTGGCAATGAAGTATTCTTACCAGACCAACACCAACACCACACCGGACAAAATGGTATCCAAGTTGACTTACAGCAGTGACAACCTGATCTGGTCATCCTGCACAAAGCTGGGCTACACCGTAGACAATGCCAGCGGCACCATTTCACAGAGCGTAATGCAGAAGATCTATGACAAGCTGTTGAGCAACAAACCGGTTGTCATCGGTGCAAAAAAATCCGACGGCAGCCAGCACTACGTATTGGTTACCGGCTATACCGGTTCCAAGGGCACCACATTCTCCGCAGAAAACTTTATCATCAACGATCCGGGTTCCAGCAAGCGTACCAAGCTGAGCGAATACCTTGCACTTTTCCCCAACCTGTATAAACTGATTTACTAGAACTTATTTTTTCGATTTCACAATACATCTTCTTGAGATCAGCCGTCACCACAGGGGTGACGTGCTCCTGTTTCAGGAGTAGCTACAAATCTTCGTATGTATAACAATGAAATAATCGCATTGTTCCTCGCAGTCCATTGTCTGCGGGGATTTTTGTTTGTCTGAAAACGGCTGTTCCCCGTAAGCAGTCAGACTTCCACCAACACACCGACCGTTCAGAAGCCGCAGAAAGCCTGTCAGAACCGATTTTACGGAACACCAGTACCCTTTCCCTGCGAGATAGAGAAACGCCCGATACAAGCCACAACGTGCCTGTATCGGGCGTTTGTTATATACGATATGAGATGTGAAACTTACTTGAATACAGCAAGCAGGAAACCGGCTGCAATTGCAGAGCCGATAACGCCGGCTACGTTCGGACCCATGGCGTGCATCAGCAGGAAGTTGGACGGGTTTGCCTTCTGACCAACCTTCTGGGAAACACGGGCAGCCATCGGCACTGCGGATACACCGGCAGAACCGATCAGCGGATTGACCTTACCGCCGCTGACGATATACATCACCTTGCCGCCCAGCAGACCGCCGACTGTAGAGAAGCAGAATGCCAGCAGACCCAGAACCACGATCTTCAGGGTATCCAGGGTCAGGAAGGAAGAAGCAACCGTAGTTGCACCAACGGAGATACCGAGGAATACGGTAACGATGTTCATCAGGGCGTTCTGTACGGTATCAGACAGACGCTCTGTCACGCCGCATTCCCGCCACAGGTTCCCCAGCATCAGGCAGCCGATCAGCGGAGCGGTGGACGGCAGCAGCAGGATAACCACCAGAGCAACGACGATCGGGAAAATGATCTTCTCGGTCTTGGAAACCTGACGAGTCATTTCCATCTTGACTTTCCGTTCCTTTTCAGTGGTCAGCAGCTTCATCAGAGGCGGCTGGATCATCGGGATCAGTGCCATATAAGAGTATGCAGCGATAGCGATCGGTCCCAGGAGTTCCGGAGCCAGCTTACTGGTCAGGAAGATTGCTGTCGGGCCGTCTGCACCGCCGATGATACCGATGGATGCTGCCTGATTGCCGTCAAAGCCCAGGCAAACTGCACCAAAGAACGCCAGGAAAACACCCATCTGTGCAGCTGCACCCAGCAGCAGGTTCTTCGGGCTGGACAGCAGCGGGCCAAAGTCAGTCATAGCACCGATGCCCAGGAAGATCAGGGACGGATACAGACCGGACTTGACGCCGATATACAAAATATCCAGCAGTCCGCCGTTCGCCATGATGTGCCCATAGCTGTGGTAGTATTCTCCGCCTTCTTCCAGAAACGCACTCCACAATTCGGGGTGGTACAGGGCGTTGGACGAGCTTGCACCGTCTATGAAGAAGTTGGATACATTGACCAGCAGGCAGCCGAATGCGATACCTACCAGCAGAAGCGGTTCGAACTGCTTTTTGATGCCCAGATACAGCAGCAGGCAGGATACCGCGATCATCACAAGGTTTTTCCAGCCGCCGTCAGCAAAGAAGCTGACGAAACCGGAATCGTTCAGAAGATTCTGAAGGGTTTCAAGCATGTTCATGAATACCCCTCCTTTACGCCAGCACGATCAGCGGAGAATCGGTTTCTACCGTAGAGCCCTTAGAAACAATGACCTGTGCAACCGTACCATCGTGAGGTGCCAGAATCTCGTTTTCCATTTTCATGGCTTCCAGAACGACCAGCAGCTGTCCAGCCTTGATCTGATCGCCCTCCTTGACCTCGACACGGATAATGTTGCCGGGCATCGGAGATTTTACCGGTTCGCCAGCCTTCAGGTCTACCTTTGCCGCCGGAGCCGGTGCAGGAGCAGCAGCGGCAGCCGGAGCAGCTTCTGCGGCAGGAGCAGCAGCCGGAGCCGGTGCACAAGCCTCATATTCGTCCAGCAGCACAGCCTTTCCTGCTTCTACTTCTACTTCATAAACTTTCTGGTTCAGTGTAACTTTATACTTCATCCTCTTTGACCTCCTTAATGGAAACGAAGTGCAGTTCATTCAAGGGCTTTTTCAGCTGATCGGCAACAATTGCCATGATCATAGCGGCTTCCTTATCCGGAACGTCAAACCGCTTGACGTGACCGGCAGAACCGGGAGCAAGGGGCTTTTCCGGCTCAGCTGCCGGTGCTTCTGCCGGAGCAGCAGCCTGTTCCGCAGCCTTCAGTGCTTCCGCTTTCTTTGCCTTCGACTTGAACACAGCACCCATGATATACAGTACGACCATCAACAGGAGCAGTCCGACGAATACCACAACATAACCGAAAATCGCGGTCAGACCTGCTTCGCCAATGCCCATATCTGATGCACTCATCACATTTAATGGCATAGCTGTTCCTCCTTACATCGCCTCAATGGTATAAACGGCTTCGTTTTCCTCCTGTGCCTTGCGGGCTTCCAGGAATTTCATGGTCTGATCCGGATAGCAGATATAGCTCATAATATCTTCTTCCGAACGTGCCAGATCGCCCAGTGCCTTCTTGGCATCTTCGAATTCCTGTCCGGTACGCTTCTGGTCCTCGATACGGCAGTCAACCGGCTTGCCGCCCTCGCCCAGTACCTTTTTCTGGAGTTCTTCGCTGATCGGAGCCGGAGCGATACCATATTCGCCCTTGATATAGTTCTGGATCTCCTTGGAGATCTGGCGATAGCGTTCGCCTACCAGAACGTTGGTCACTGCCTGATTGCCCACCATCTGGGACAGCGGTGTTACCAGCGGCGGATAACCCATATCAGCACGAACCTGCGGGATCTCTGCCAGTGCAGCATCAAACTTGTCCATTGCCTTCATATCGGTGAGGTTTGCGATCATGTTGGACAGCATGCCGCCTGGTACCTTGTATACCAGAGCCTGTGCATCGGTGCCGAGGCTCTTGGGGTTGATCTGACCGTTGTCGATATACTTCTGCTTGATCGGCTTGAAGTAGTCGTTGACTTCGTTCAGGATCTTTTCGTCCAGACCGGTTTCAATGCCGTACTGCTGGCAGGCATAGAACATGGTTTCTGTAGACGGCTGCGAAGTACCGCCGGAGAAGCAGGAAGTCGCGGTGTCGATCACATCGATGCCGGACTCGATTGCCTTGGTCAAAGTCATATATGCCATACCGGTGGTGCTGTGGGTGTGGAGGATCAGCGGCATGTCGCCGACTGCGTCCTTGATACCCTTGATGAGGTGTTCTGCTTCATACGGAGTCATGGTGCCAGCCATATCCTTCAGGCAGATGGTCTGGAATCCCATACGCTTGAGCTCCTTGCACATTTCCACATACTTTTCGACGGTGTGCACCGGACTCTGGGTATAGCAGATACAGCCAGAGGCAATGGTGTTCTTGGTGGCATACTTCATGGTCGCATTCAACGCGGTTTCGCAGTTGCGGAAGTCATTGAGTGCATCGAAGATCCGGATAATGTCGATACCGTTCTTGATGGACAGTTCGATGAACTTTTCCACAACGTCATCATGATAGTGCTTATATCCCAACAGGTTCTGTCCACGCAGCAGCATCTGCAGCTTGTTGTTGGGCAGGTTCTTCCGGAGATTCCGCAGCCGTTCCCACGGGTCTTCGTTCAGATACCGCAAACAAGAGTCAAAGGTCGCACCGCCCCAGCACTCAATGGAATAATACCCTGCCTTGTCCATTGCAGGCAGAATGTCTGCATAGTCTGCATAAGGCAGACGGGTTGCCATGAGAGATTGGTTTGCATCACGCAAAACGGTTTCCGTAAACTGTACTTTTCTCATATAGAGCCTCCTCGTCTTTCGACAGTTTTGTGCTTGTAAATAAGCCCGAACGTTTTTAGTATACCACAAAGTGATTTCTTTTTCTATAATTTTTCCAAAACTCTTTTTATTCTTTTGTGTAAACGCTTTTTGGCTTATGCTTTTTATGGGAATATGCTCTGGTACGCTGTGCCCTCTCCGGTTTTCCGGAATAATCATTATCGGAATCCGCTCTCCGTCCCTGCGATCAGCAGAGAACGTATCCGACACATTATCGATAGTATATGTCAATTTCAGAGAAACATCAGCGATTTCCCATTGCGGCGGCTGTGACGTTTGACTTTTCCGATAAAATATGGTATATTGAAAGTAATACAGCCGTATCAAGAAAGGGCGAAACTGCATGGCAAATCTGGAAGATGTACAAGATTTGATTCAGGAAATTTTAGACAATCCCAAGCTGAAGTATGTTGCAGACCGGCTCCGGCAGGAGTATCACGACGAGCCGATCCTACAGACGGCATCACAAATGCAGCGGCTTCTGCCCAGACCGCTGGTGGAAGCCAAGCGACTGATGCGGAATCCGGCAGAATACCATTATAGTTACAGACAGCTGTTCTATCAGCAGGCAAAGCTGCTGGAGGATTTCACCGACGATTTTTCTGAACAGGCTTCTTTTTCCTCCTGCTATCCCTGTTATCGGGACATGAACGACCGACAGCTTCGCACCTATTTCACATGGCGAACCAAAGTGCGGCAGGGCATTGTGGAAAGCACTTCTCCCAGCTACGCGGAACTCTACTGCTATGAGCTGCTGCACCAGATCGGCGTACCAGATCCGGAAACCGGATTCCGCATGTTACAGCAGTTCCGGCAGGACTATACCGCAGTTTCGCCGGAATGCCGCTTCCCCTATTTCTCGATATGGCTCCATGACTACATCATTTACTACGGACTGAATCAGGCTCTTTTGCCGGAACTCTCTGAGGACTACGCCGCGGAAGCACGGTTCGACAAAAGCTTTCAGACGGTGCAGGAGGCAGAAACACACACAGATGCAGAACTGTTTCAGGCGATTTCCGACTTGTCCGGCTACGGGCTCCAGCGTTCCAAGTTTTACAGAGAGCAGACGGAACTGATCGAACAGGCAGTGCCCTACTGTTTCCGCCAGATGTGCGACTACTTCCGGAACCGGAAAAAGAGCGACTATCTGGAATACCTGTTCGGAAAAAAGGGGCTGCTCCCCTACCACATGTTCAACTATGCCACGTTTTTTGAAACCGATCCGGAGAGAAACTGCGACTATGTTTTATCGCCGTATCATATTTACCGCTGCCGCAGCGGCAAGTGGACATGCGAAGCCTATTTCGATGCGGAAAAGGGAAAGAAACGGCTGGGCTGTTTTGTCAAGACCATTGACCAGAAACTGCGGCAGCTGGTGCAGTATCCCCACCCCATAAAAGAAACGGAACTGCCGAAATATCTCCAGCAGGTGCTGGACAAAACTCTGGCGGCATTTCTGGACGAACGGAAAAAGAACGCCGTTCCGAAAGTGGAATTCGACCTGTCCCGTCTGGCAGGGATCCGGCAGGCGGCAGAGGTCACACGGAACAAGCTGCTGGTGGACACCGAGGAAGAACCGGAACTGCAAGCTGCTCCAAAGCCTGCTCCGGAACTGCCGGTTCCGGAAACAACACCGGCAGAACCGGCTGCACCAGAAACACCTGCCGCAGATACACGGCTCAGCGAAACCGAACGGGCGTTCCTGCACTGTCTGCTGGAACACCAGCCCTATGCAGACCTGCTCCGGCAAGGCGGCGTGATGCTCTCGGTGCTGGTAGACCACATCAACGAAACGTTATTCGATGACTTCGGCGACACGGTCATTTTATTCGACGACGACCAGCCGGAACTGATCGAGGATTATGTGGAGGAGCTGCGGGCGTTGCTGGGGTGAGAGAGGTTCTTTCCGTAGAACTAAGGAAACCCCTCCACCAGCTTCGCTGGTCCCCCTCGTACTGAGCGGTCCCCTCTGCCCTGCGGGCATCTCCCCACCCCGTGGGGAGTCACCCCTTTCAGGGGAGGCTCATGGGGAGGCTTGTTTCATTGTCAATATGCCCATACAGTCCGTTTCAGAAAGGATCGTTATCATGAAAATACCCAAGCGAATCGCTTCGGCGATCATCAATTCCCTGAAAGGCGGCGTTGTGCCGCGAATCGGTCTGCCCTACATCACCGTAGGCAGAGAACAGGAGATCAACGCCCTGCTCCACGATGTGGACATTATCGCAGACGGCGGAGCATCGTTCCGGTTTATCGTAGGCAAGTACGGCAGCGGCAAAAGCTTTCTGCTCCAGACCATTCGCAGCTATGTCATGGACAGGAATTTCGTTGTCGTAGATGCCGACCTCTCCCCCGAGCGACGGTTACAGGGCACCAAGGGGCAGGGGCTGGCAACCTATAAAGAGTTGATTCGGAACATGTCCACCAAGACACGTCCTGACGGCGGTGCACTGACGCTGATTCTGGATCGCTGGATCAGCAACGTCCAGAGCGAAACTGCCGCGGAATCCGGTCTGGACACCAACGCCCCCCAGTTTCGGAAAGCCGTGGAACGAAAAATTTACGAAGTCATCGGAGCACTGCATGAAATGGTGCACGGGTTCGACTTTGCCAGACTGCTGACGCTGTACTACAACGCCTACCGGGAGGGCGACGATGAATGCAAGGCAAAGGTGGTCAAGTGGTTCCGCGGGGAATACAATACCAAGACCGAAGCCAGGGCAGAACTGGGCGTGAACATCATTATCACCGACGACGACTGGTACGAGTATATCAAGCTGTTCGCCATGTTCCTGAAAAAAGCCGGCTACAGCGGCATGCTGGTGCTGATCGACGAACTGGTGAACATCTACAAAGTTCCCCACAGCATTACCCGCCAGTACAACTATGAAAAGATCCTCACCATGTACAATGATACCATGCAGGGCAAGGCACAGTATCTGGGCATCATCATGGGCGGTACACCCCAGTGCATCGAGGACACACGCCGCGGCGTGTACAGCTATGAGGCTCTCCGTTCCCGTCTGGCAGAGGGACGTTTTGCACAGGAAGGCATGCGGGATATGCTGGCTCCGGTGATCCATCTGAACGCCCTGACCAATGAGGAATTGCTAGTGCTGACAGAAAAGCTGACGGAAATTCATGCCCAGCTGTTCGGGTATACGCCTACGCTGACACAGGAAGATCGTATCCTGTTTTTGCAGATCGAATTCGGCAGGATCGGGGCAGATTCCCACATCACGCCCCGCGAGGTGATTCGGGACTTTATCGAACTGCTGGACATCATTTTCCAGAACCCGCAGATGCATGTGGCAGAACTCTTACAGTCCGACCAGTTCTCCTACGCCGCGGCACAGCCGGAGGGCGATCAGAGCGTTGCACCGGAATTTGCAGAGTTTGACATTTAAGGCAATACCGCACAAGCTTTATTCCGTGGTTCCCCAAGAGGTTTTTCCATGTCTATTTTTGAACGCTATGCTCCGTTTATTCAGGATTTCATCTACCAGAACGACTGGGAATCGCTCCGTGCCATTCAGGTGGCTGCGGGCGATGCCATTTTCCACACAGACGAAAATGTCCTGCTGTCCGCCTCCACTGCCTCCGGCAAGACTGAGGCGGCATTTTTTCCCATTCTCACCCTGTTTTCCGAGAACCCGCCCACTTCGGTAGGGGCAATTTACATTGGCCCGCTAAAAGCCCTCATCAACGACCAGTTTCTCCGGCTGAACGACCTCTGTGCCGAAGCAGACATTCCCGTCTGGCACTGGCACGGTGACGTTTCCCAGTCCCACAAAGCCAAGATGATGAAGCACCCCTCCGGCATCTTACAAATTACGCCGGAGTCGCTGGAGGCAATGCTGCTGCACAAGCACGCTGCCATTACCAAGCTGTTCCACGATCTGCGGTTTATCGTCATTGATGAGGTGCACTCCCTGATGCGTGGCGACCGCGGCGGGCAGACCATCTGCCTGATTGAACGGCTCTGCCGCATGGCTGGTGTCAATCCCCGCCGCATCGGGCTTTCTGCCACCATTGGCGATCTGGAAGCTACCGGCAAATTCCTCGCCGCCGGCACCGGCAGAGGAACGGTGATTCCCCGTATCCAGTCCAAGGGCGTTCGCTGGCGGCTGTCTATGGAACATTTCTATGTGCAGGATCGACAGGCTGCCGAGGACAATCCGCCGGCACAGGCATTGCCGGAACTCGCCCCGAAAACCGACACGGCTCCGGACTATGCAGACCCCGGCATGGGGTATATTTTCGAGCACACCCGCGGAAAGAAGTGTCTGATCTTCGTCAACTCCCGCGAGGAGTGCGAAGCCGTCACCACTACGCTCCGGCAATACTGCGAGGTCAAACACGAGCCGGATCGCTTTCTCATTCACCACGGGAATCTGTCCTCTGCCTATCGGGAAACAGCAGAGGAGGCAATGAAAGACGAGGATTCCTTCCTGACGACCGTCACCACTGCCACGCTGGAACTGGGCATTGACATCGGCAGGCTGGAACGGGCGTTCCAGATCGATGCTCCTTTTACGGTGTCCTCTTTTTTGCAGCGTATGGGACGTACCGGACGGCGTGACCTGCCGCCGGAGATGTGGTTCGTCATGCGGGAGGAACCGCCGGAGCCACGTGCCCTGCTGCCCACCACGATCCCATGGAAGCTGTTACAGGGCATCGCTTTGGTACAGGTCTATCTGGAGGAACGCTGGGTAGAGCCGCCCCGACTGGATCGGCTGCCCTACAGCCTGCTGTATCACCAGACCATGTGCACGCTCGCCTCCTGCGGTGAGCTGACACCGGCGGCTCTGGCTTCCCGCGTGCTGACACTCAGCTATTTCCACCGCGTTTCACAGGAGGACTTCAAGCTGCTGCTGCGGCACCTGCTGGAAATCGACCACATAGAACGCACGGAAACCGGCGGCCTGATCGTGGGCATTGCCGGCGAACGGCTCACCAGTTCCTACAAGTTCTACGCCGTCTTTCAGGAAAACGAGGAATACACTGTCCGCTGGAACTCGCAGGAACTGGGCACCATTGTACAGCCCCCGCCGGCTGGGGAAAAGATCGCCATTGCCGGTCACGTCTGGGTGGTGGAAGAAGTGGATCACCAGCGGCACACGGTGTACTGCGAACAGGTCAAGGGAAAAGTTCCCGCCTACTTCGGCGAATGCCCCGGCGATATTCACACGAAGATACTGGAACGCATGCGGCTGGTATTGCAGGAACAGAAATCCTATCCCTATCTGATGAAAAATGCCGTATCCCGCCTACAGCTGGCACGGCATGTGGCTCGGAACTCCGGTGTCACAGAGGAGCCGCTGATCTGTCTGGGCGGTGACATGTGGTGCCTGTTTCCGTGGCTGGGATCGTATGCCTTTCTGGCAATGGAACGGTTTCTCAAGTGCCGCTGTGCCGGTGCTCTGAAGCTGACCGGACTGGCACCCTCCCGTCCCTATTTTATCCAGTTCAAAATGCAGGCGGACAAGCGGACTTTTTTCCGCGTGCTGCTGGAACAGGAACGCAAGCCGCTGGATCCGATGGAACTGGTCTACCCCAACGAAGTACCTGTCTTTGAAAAGTACGACGAGTACCTGCCGGAAGAACTGGTGAAAAAGGGGTTCGCCTGCGGGGTGCTGGGCATTGACGAGATGCGGGAACGGATTCGCGGCTGGGAGATGTTTGCATGATGTTAAGGCAATACCGCACAAAGATTGTGCGGTATTACCCTAAAATTTTCAGAAAATACACATTCGAGGCAGTTTTGTATGCTATAATTTTTTCATAGAAACAAAACAATTCCATAGTGCTGCTTATGCGGTGCTGCCGAACAGGAGGAATGGACATGGCAAAAGAAAGATCCAACACGACTGCCGAAGCCGAGGCAGTTCCCAAAAAGGAAAAGAAACAGAAGCAGCCCACACGGGCCGGAGCCGTTTTCGGTTCGATCCTGCTGTTTCTGCTGACGCTGCTCTTCGGCATCTGCTTTTTGTGCAGTTCGATCTTAAACAGCGTACTGCCCCAGAAAACACTGTCCGCGGCAATAGCGAAAATGGACTTGTCCCAGATACAGCTTTCCGACCACGGAAAGGAGCAGCCCATTGGCAAGTGCCTGTATGACTGGTACTTCTGGGACACTCCCAATCTGACAGAGGAATATGCCGAAAAGCTGGTGACCATGCCGGAGTGCAATCAGTTCCTCTGTGACTATCTGGACGACCTGAGTACATACATGACCGGCGACAACTCCGAACTGCCGCAGTTACAGCCGGACGATGTGGCGGACTTGTTGCAGGAGGAACTGGGCAGCAAGCTGACAAAGGAAACCCATGTGGTCTTTGCGGAAGCTGACCGGAAATCCCTGAACTGGACCATGGGCGACGACCTCAACGGCTGGAACAGCATGCTGCAGCACACGATCGGTTCCGGCTTCGGCAAATTCCTGACACGGCAGCTGTGCAATCTGTCCGGCATGATCGCCTTTGGTGTGCTGACAGTGGCATGCTTCGTGCTGTGGCTGGTGCTGGCAGTGAAAAAGCACTGGCACAAGGGCAGAATGTTCACCGCCTACGGTCTGGCAGTGGCAATTCCCGGTCTGCTGGTACTGGCGGCAAGTGGTGTCACCCTGCTGCTGGTGGAGGCGTTCCACATACCAGATGCACTGATCTTCTCCAAGGCAGGGCTGCCGATACTGCTGAAACCGGTCGCTCTGGCAACGCTGATTCCGGCGGCATATGGCGTACTCTTTACGGTGATCGGCATCTGCACCAACGCGGCAGTCAAGTCCAAAAAGAAAAAGGCTGCTGCCGTCAGTGCACCTGTCCCCGATGCTCCCGCACCGGAAGCACCTGCTCCGCAGGCTCCGGACAATGCACCGGCTGAACCGGAACTCCGCTACACCGAAATGTCCGGCGAAAGCCATGCTCCCAAGACCGATGATTCTTCTACCGTGAAGTTCTGCCCGCACTGCGGTGCCATGAACCCGCTGGACAGCCAGTTCTGCGGCTCCTGCGGCAAGAAAATGGATTGAGTTTACTTTAGCCTAAGGCAACACCGCACAAAGCCCGCCTGACGGCTTTGCACGCAATCTGCGTGCAGATTTTTGTGCGGTATTGCCCTAAAACAAAAACGCTATGGTACTTTGCGTACCATAGCGTTTTTTGTTTTTTGATGTGATTTTACTCTGACAGTTTTTCCGTCTGCGGCTGCACCTGACAAGAGCTGTCCAAATACGCCAGCAGACCGAATGCTGTCATTGTCAGCACTGCCCCGTGGATATACAGCATGCCTGCCATCAGTGCATTGGGCATCACGCACAGAATCTGTGTCAGCAGAACAAACAGTGCCGTCATGTAGAAGACACCGGCATAAATGGCACAGAGCATGCCCGCCGCCCGCTGAAAGCATTCCATATCATACAGCCGCGTGCCGTCCGGAAGCCGCGGGTTTCCCGCCAGCAGGAACTTCCACGGCGACAGATTCAGCTTCACTGCAAAAACGGTATCCAGAATGCCCAGCAGGAGAAAAATGAAAAATGAGATCACGCCGCCCATTTACAGCACCTCCCAGAATGCCGTACCGATCAGTCTACTGTGACTGCCTGAATGTTCCAGATGTTTTCTGCATAGTCTGCAATGGTGCGGTCGGAACTGAACTTGCCGGCGTTGCAGATATTCAGCCACTGCTTCTTGGCAAATGCCATACGATCTGTATAGTCGCCGTTGCAGCGAAGCTTTGCAGCCACATAGGATTCCAGATCGCCCAGCAGATAGTAGTTATCCGGTGCATGCCAGCTGGCACCGTCCAGCAGAGAATAGTACAGTTCGCGGAAATCGCCGCTGCCGCCGTCGCAGCAGGTGCCGTCGATCAGGGTTTCTACCACGCGGCGAATCTTTTCGTTCTCGGAGAACAGCTTCCGGCTGTCGTAGGTCGGCATGATCTGTTCCAGTTCCTCTACCTTTGCACCAAAGATGTAGTTGTTTTCCTCGCCGGCTTCTTCCACGATCTCGATGTTGGCACCGTCATAGGTACCCAGTGTCACTGCACCGTTGAGCATCAGCTTCATGTTGCCGGTGCCGGAAGCCTCTGTGCCGGCGGTGGAGATCTGCTCAGAAACGTCTGCCGCAGCTACCAGCTTTTCCGCATAGGAAACGTTGTAGTTGGAAACGAATACCACCTTGATCTTCTGCGAAACCAGCGGATCTGCTTCCACCAGCTTTGCCACTTCGTGGATAAACTTGATGATCGCCTTGGCACGGCGATAGCCCGGAGCAGACTTCGCACCGAACAGGAATGTCACCGGTGTAATGTCCGCAATGCTGCCGTCTTTCAGTCCGAAGTACAGATACAGAATGGAGAACGCATTCAGCAGCTGACGCTTATATTCATGCAGCCGCTTGATCTGAATGTCGAAAATCGACTGCGGGTTGATCTGTACGCCCTCTTTTTCTGCGATATATGCAGCAAGCTGTTCCTTCTTGGTCTGCTTGATTGCCAGAAAACGCTCCAGTACAGCGGTATCGTCGGCGTAGCGTTCCAGCTGCTTCAGGTCGTCCAGATGAATCTTCCAGTTATCAGAACCCAGCAGTTCGGTCAGCAGACCGGACAGTTCCGGATTGCACAGAGCCAGCCAGCGACGCTGGGTGATGCCGTTGGTCTTGTTCTGGAACCGTTCCGGATAAACCTGATACCAGTCTTTCAGCACGGAATCCTTCAGAATTTCGGTATGGATTGCCGCAACGCCGTTGGTGTGTGCCGAAGCGTACACTGCTATCCGTGCCATGTGCACCATGCCGTCCTGCACCAGCTTCATGCGGTTTGCCTGTGCCTTGTCCACACCCTTCTGGTACATCTCGGTCATGAACTGTTCCTCGATTCGCAGAATGATGTCATAGACTGCCGGCAGCAGCTGCTGCACCAGATTGCAGTCCCATTTTTCCAGTGCTTCCGGCATAACGGTATGATTGGTGTAGTGGAAGATCTGCCGTGCCATGCCGAACGCCTGCTCGAATGTATAGCCGTTTTCCGGCAGCATCAGCTGACGCACCAGTTCCGGTACAGAGATGACCGGATGGGTATCGTTCAGCTGGATCGCCAGCTTGTCTGCCAGATTGTCCAGCGTGCCATAGGCAGCCTTATGCTTTTTCAGAATGTCCTGCAAAGATGCGGCACAGAAGAAATACTGCTGTTTCAGACGCAGCTTCTTACCCTCCCATGTGTCATCGTTGGGGTACAGCACCCGTGAAATGTCCTCTGCATACACGGTTTCTGCCGCAGCTTCCAGATACTTCTGCTGGTTGAACAGGTCGAAGTCAAAGGTGTGCACCGGCTCTGCCTGCCACAGCCGCAGATTGCCGATGTGCTTGGTCTTGCAGCCGATGACCGGCATGTCATAGGGCACGGCACGAACGGTCTGTCCTGCAAATTCTACCAGCACGGCATCTTCTTCCCGACGGACAGACCACGCATCACCGTAACGCATCCAATCATCCGGCACTTCCTTCTGGCAGCCGTCCTCGAAGTACTGCTTGAACAGACCGTACTTATAGCGAATGCCATAGCCATCCAGCGGCAGATCCAGTGTTGCCGCACTGTCCAAAAAGCATGCAGCCAGTCTGCCCAGACCGCCGTTGCCCAGTGCTGCATCTTCGATCACTTCCAGATCAGACAGGGAAACGCCCAGTTCTGCAAAGGCTTCCTCTGCCTCCTGCATCACGTCCAGCACCAGCAGGTTGTTGTACACGGCACGTCCCACCAGAAATTCCATAGAGAAATAGCAGGCACGGCGGCTGTGTTCGTGAGCGTCCATGCTCTTTTTCCAATCCGGTGCAATGGCTTCCATGACAGTTTCGCCCAGTGCCTGATGCAGCTGCTGCGGGGTGGCGGTTTTCGGGTCTACGCCGTGGAGGGCGTTCAGGATACCGGTTTTCAACGCTTCTTTCTTCATCATGACTTCTTCTCCTTTTTCTCCATAGGTTTCGTTCCGGCAGCCGCCTTAGCTGCTGCTTTTGCCGCTGCTTTCTGCCGCTTTTTGGACACCGGCTTTTGCAGGGATTCTTCCGGCAGACGGTTGAACAGTTCATTCAGCTGGTAGATCCGCTTTGCCAGTCTGGGGTTGAAATCGCTGGTCAGTGTCCGATACTGCCAGTTGCCGCCGGTCGTGGACGGCGTATTCATGCGGCCCTCCGGACCTGCGTCCAGAAAGTCCTGCATCTGTGCCACGGCGAGGTTTGCCGTGCTGCTCCATGTCAGCCGCAGAATGGCAGCCGGCAGGTCGTTGGAACTCCGGCAGTGGAGATACCGCTTCGCAAAGGCAATGGTCTTTGCCGGCGAGCCGTGGATCCAGCCGCGGAGCGTCATATTATCATGCGTGCCCGTATAGGCAACGCAGTTGGTCGTGGTGTAGTTCTGGGGCAGATAGGTGCTCTTGGGATCATCGTCAAAGGCAAACTGTAATACTTTCATGCCCGGATAGCCGGAATCCTCCAGCAGCTTCCGCACTTCCGGTGTCACAAAGCCCAGATCTTCCGCAATGATCGACAGGTCGCCCAGTGCTTCCCTGACAGCTTGGAACAGAGCCATACCCGGGCCCTTACGCCACTCGCCCACCTCGGCAGTTTTTTTGCCGTAGGGGATCGCATAAAAGCTTTCGAAGCCGCGGAAGTGGTCGATACGCACGGTGTTGTACAGTGTGGATGCACTTTTCAGCCGCTGGATCCACCATGCAAAACCGGTTTTCTGATGATACTTCCAGTCATACAGCGGGTTGCCCCACAGCTGACCGGTAGGCGAGAACACGTCCGGCGGACAGCCTGCCACATCGATGGGCGTTCTGGTCTTGTCCAGCAGGAACAGTTCCGGATTCACCCACACATCAACGCTGTCATATGCCACGTAAATGGGAATATCGCCGACAATGGAAATGCCATTCTGGTTGCAGTACGCTTTCAGCTGACCCCACTGCTGATAGAACCAGAATTGCAGCACAGTGTAGAAGCTGATCTGTTCCGCATAGGTTTCCTTTGCCTTTTCCAGTGCCTTCGGTTCCCGCATTGCCAGCGGCTTTTCCCACTGATACCACGGCTTGCCGTCATGGGCATCTTTCAACGCCATAAACAGGGCATAGTCCGGCAGCCAGTACTTCTGGGCTTCGCAGAATTCCAGATAGGCTTTATCCTCTTTCCGGAAGCGGGAAAACGCCGTCCGCAGCACGTGGAAACAATAATTATACACGCGGGCATAGTCTACCCGACGCGGGTCTTCGCCCCAGACAATGTCCTCGTAATCCGGCGGTGCCAGATAGCCCTGCTTTTCCAGCCGCTGGAAATCAATGAAATAAGGATTTCCGGCGTGGACGGAAAAAGACTGGTACGGGGAATCGCCGTAGCTGGTCGGCGACAGCGGCAGGATCTGCCACACCTGCACCCCGCAGTCCCGCAGGAAATTGGCAAACATATAGGCGGAATCGCCCAGCTTTCCGATGCCGAATTCTGACGGCAAACTGGAAATGTGCATCAAAATACCACTTTTTCGCATATTGATACCTCCAAAAAATAAAACTTGAATGGATCGCTTTGAACTGGAAACTCCAGCCGCATATTTTCTCCCATTCTGCACAGACTACGTTTATGCATACACACGAAACAGGAAGTGATTTTTTGAAGCTGCATATCCGATTCTACGAACTCTGCTGGTTCTTCCTGCTGGGGGCGTTTGTCTACAGTCTGCTGGAGATCGTCTGCCGCGGGTACACCCACTGGACCATGACGCTCACCGGCGGTACGGCTGCGGTGGGGCTGTATCTGCTTCACGCGGCAGCACCGCCGAAAACGCTGCTGCTGCAATGCCTTTGCGGAGCACTGCTGATCACGGCACTGGAATTCACCGTTGGGGTGGCGGACAATCTGGTCATGGGCTGGAACGTCTGGGACTACAGCAGCATGCCGCTGAACCTCTACGGACAGATCTGCCTGCCCTTTTCGGGACTGTGGTTTTTGCTGTGCATTCCCGCATTCGGCATTTGCAGCATCGCCGCAAAACGGTTCCGCCTGCCGGCATAAGTCTGCCGCCATCGATTTTCCAAAGCTTAGGGCAATACCGCACAAAGATTGTGCGGTATTGCCTTAGGGAAACGCTGCATAAAGTTTGCATGGAATTGCTGACGGCGTTCCCTTTTCTTCCCCTTTAGTATAGCACAAACCGATTTTCTTGGCAAGGGGATTTATAAAAGATTAACCGGATTCGTGAAAAACTTGTATAGATTCATCTTTTTTCATCTATATTTTTGTGCAAAAAAAGCACGGTTTCCGCGGTGGGAAATCGTGCTTTTTGGAAATGACAGGAAAAATGTTGTTCCGATCAGTGTTCCATCAACAGCCGTTCATTGCAGAACTCACACTCCAACAGAGAATTTCCGAGGGAAATAAAGCTCTTAGGCAGATAGGTTTCAGTGTGGGTAATACAGTTGGGATTCTTGCAGACTGCACCGGGGAACGTCTTGCCGCGGAGCAGTGTGGTGTGGGTGTCCAGATTCAGCATGGTGATGATTAGTGCCATGCGGACGTACATGCCATACTTTGCCTGCTTGAAGTACATCGCACGGGGGTCTTCGTCCAGAGCCACTTCGATTTCGTCCACGCGGGGCAGCGGGTGCAGCACGATCAGGTCTTTCTTGGCTGCCTGCATCTTCTTGGTGGTAAGGATATAGGTATCCTTCTGTGCCAGATATTCCTCGCGGCTGGCAAAACGCTCCTGCTGGATCCGTGTCATGTACAGAACGTCCAGCTTCGGAAGAACTTCTTCCAGAGAAGAAACTTCCTCAAAGTCACAGTTGCTGGCGTTCAGAATATCCTTGACATAGGACGGCAGTCCCAGTTCCGGTGTGGAGATCAGAATGAAGTGGTTGCCCTCGAAGCAGGACATTGCTTTCAACAGAGAGTGCACAGTTCTGCCGTTGATCAGGTCGCCGCACAGACCAATGGTCAGGTGATCCAGTCTGCCCTTTTCACACTGGAGGGTCAGCAGGTCGGTCAAGGTCTGGGTGGGGTGCAGGTGTCCGCTGTCGCCGGCATTGATGACCGGACAGTCTGCGGACAGGGCAGCTGCCTTTGCCGCACCGGCTACCGGGTGACGCATCACCAGAATATCTGCGTAGCCGCTGACGATCTTTGTGGTATCTTTCAGAGTTTCGCCCTTGGACACCGAGGAGTTTGCCGGATTGTCGAACCCGATCAGTCTGCCGCCCAGACGCAGCATTGCGGTCTGGAAAGACATCTGGGTACGGGTGGACGGCTCATAGAACAAGGTCGCCATGATCTTGTTGCTGCATGCACCGGCGTAAATTTCGGGGTGATTTTTGATCTGTTCCCCCAGATCCACCACCTGTTTCCACCACGAAACAGGATAGTCGTTCAAATCAATCAGATGCGGATACGGTGAAATCATGATATTGTACCTCCGTTGTTTTCTCCGAAGTCGTGCATCGGCTTCGGGAATCTATGGCAATGCCGCTGGGAGCCAGCGGAGTTGTCTTTACAAAATACTGCTGCCGTTGATGTACATCTTGAACTTTTTATCAAAGGACAGGGCAGCACGCTTGGAAAGCAGCATGCGTTCCATGAAAATTTCGAAATATTCCAGCACAGAGGAGATCTCCGTGTCAATGGTCAGATCCAGAACGAGTGACTTTTTGTCCTCGCTGAAATGCAGGTTGGAATATTCTACCGCATAGTTCACGCGGTCGTGAATATCGAAAGTCATAAAGTCGGTGTTCCGCACGCGGCTGCGGCGAACGTCCGTCTTGTCTGCAATGATCAGGGCAGCGGAAATGGCATCTACCGGCTGGGCAGTGCCCTCGTCGTGGTTGCCGATCGCCGAGATGATAGAACAGATCTCGTCTACCGGCATTTCCAGCCGGTCCAGCAGACGAAATGCCATGACTGCACCGCTTTGGGCGTGGTCGTTCCGGTTGATGACGTTTCCGATGTCGTGGAGAAAGCCGGCGATTTTCGCCAGTTCCACCTGCCGCGGCGGATAGTTCAGGGTTTCCAGAATCATTGCCGCATTGTGTGCCGCCTTTTCCACATGAGCAAAGGAATGCTCGGTATAGCCGATCGCCGCAAGGGACATATCGGCACGGCGGATATATTCCCGAATATCGGGATTCTGCCGGATATAGGCATAGGTTACATGACTTGCCATTTTTGTTCTGCCGCTCCTTTACGCTCCGCATGCCTCCGGAAAATAGATCTGGTACCATACCAGGAACATATACAGTGTCCAGATCTTCCGGCTGTTGTCTGCCTTGCCTGCACGGTGATCGTCCAGCAGATGCACCAGCTTTTCGGTGTGGAAAAACCGGTTTGCCTCGTCGCTCTCAAAGCGTTCCCGCACAATGCTGTAGTATTTGTCTTCTTTCAGCCAAACCCGAATCGGTACCGGAAAGCCCAGCTTCTTCTTGGCTGCGGTCTTTGCAGTCTGGGGCGGAGTGTCCTTTTTGGCAGCCAGACGCATGGCGTACTTGGTGATATACGGCGTCTTTTCGTCGGTAACGGCTTCGCGGGTGACGCGGTACCGTGTGGGGATCTGCTCTGCCAGTTCCATGACCTTTTTATCCAAAAACGGCACACGCAGTTCCAGCGAATTCGCCATGCTCATCTTGTCGGCTTTCAGCAGAATATCCCCTGCCATCCACATGTGCAGATCCAGATACTGCATCTTTGTCACATCGTCCTGATCCTGCACCTTGTCATAGAACGGCTTGGTGATCGCCATGGGATCGGGAGCGTTGGTGCGGATCTTCAGCAGTGCCTTACGTTCCTCCGGTGTGAACATATAGGCGTTGCCGATAAAGCGTTCTTCCAGATCCTTGCCCTTGCGGACGAGGAAGTTTCTGCCGCGGTGTGCCGGCATTTTCTCTGCGATGTGTCCGATGCCGCGACGCAGTCCGCGGGGCAGCTTATCATAGGCAGACCCGCCCGGTTCGCTGTAGACGTTGTAGCCGCCGAAGATCTCGTCGGCACCCTCGCCGGAGAGCACGACTTTCAGGGACTGGGAAGCCAGATTGCACACGAAGTACAGGGCGATCGCTGCCGGATCCGCCAGCGGTTCGTCCATGTGGTACTGGATCATGGGCAGCTTTTCCCAGTATTCTTCCGGTGTGATGACCTTGTTGTAGTTCTTCTTGCCGATTGCCTCGGAGAAGCCCTTTGCCCAGCCGATCTCGTTATAGCGTTCTTCTGTACCGAAGCCGACCGTGAATGTCTTATCCACATTGGCAATAGCTGCCACATAGCTGGAATCCACGCCGCTGGACAGGAACGAGCCAACTTCTACATCGGCGATCTTGTGAGCCTCTACGCTGTCGTGGAACGTATCCGAAATGCGGTTCACCCATGTGTCCAGATCCGGCTTCTGGTCTGCCTTGAAGTGAACGTCCCAGTACCGCTTCATGGTAAATTTGCCGTCCTGATAGGTGAAATAGTGTGCCGGCGGCAGCTTATACACCCCTTGGAAAAAGGTTTCGTCACAGGGCGAGTACTGGAACGTCAGATAGTTTTCCAGTGCGGCGGTGTTCAGTACCTTTTTAAAATGCGGGTGGCACAGAAAGCTCTTGATCTCCGAGCCGAACAGGAACGTTTCTCCCATCTGGGCATAGTACATAGGCTTGATGCCGAAAAAGTCCCGTGCTCCAAAGAGTTTTTTCTCCCGCTTATCCCAGATGACAAAAGAGAACATGCCCCGCAGCTGTTGCAGCAGGTCTGCACCGTATTCCTGATAGCCATAGATCAGTACCTCGGAGTCTGTCTGTGTGGCGAAGTGATAGCCGGCTTCGATCAGACGGGCACGAATCTCCTGATAGTTATAGATCTCGCCGTTGAACAGCAGTGCCAGATTGCCGTCCTCGCTGTACAGCGGCTGTGTGCCTGCCTCGGAAACATCGATGATGCTCAGGCGGCGGTGTCCCAGTGCAATGTCTTCGTCAATATAAGTACCCTCTGCGTCCGGTCCGCGGTGCTTGATCTTATCCAGCATCTCTCCGAGAACCACGTTCGAGTTGTCAATATGATTGGTGAATCCTACAAAACCACACATAGAAGTAACTCCTTCCCATCTCTACTTTTTAGATGTGTCTACGGTTATATTTTGAATATATCGGCACTTCGGATAATTTTCACAACCATAAAACGAATTGCCGATATACATACCTTTCTTTGCTTTACGAACCACTAGCTTTCCACCACAACGTGGACAAATTTTTATATCTTGTTCAGTACTCTGTGTTTCTTCTTTATCATTTTCGCTTTCTGGAACACTTTTCTCAAAAGCAGTTTGCCACGCATCTGCTTTTTCCACATTCCATTCCATAAAGTTTTCCGCAATTTTTAAGCAATCCTTCTGATTGCTAGAATCAATCTTTGCATTACGATTCATTTTCTTAATTGTAGAAATTAACTGGTCTGCACGAATAACTTGCTGCGAAATCTGCTTATCCTTGCTGTAATTTCGAATACAGTTTTTAGGGTTTGCTAAAACAACAAGAGATTGATAATAATCCGAAAACCAATGGTCAAATGCAAGCCGCATAATAGCATTTTTCTTATGATTCATGACAACATCGTGAATCAACTGCAAGTGTCGCTGATTTTGTGTGACTGGGGAATAAAAGCCTTCTCTTACTTTCTTTCCATAGTATTCATAACTTCTAATGAAGCCATTATTCTCGTCAATTTCAATATCTCCAATCAAATGTTTACTTTCAATGACAAAAATCAATTTTCTCGTCACTACAAGAAAGTCAATTTGAGCAGATCGGTCGCCATCTTCTAAACGAATGTCATGCAGAATATACATATCAATTCCGCTGTTTTTCAACTCAAACAGAATATTTTTCTCGCCAGTTTCCCCTTCCTGCAACAATTTTAACTGGCTTTTCAATTTTATTTTTTCTGGTTCAGATGCCATATCGATTTGCTGTTTTACTGCATCAATTTGCTTTGAAAGTTCTCCGTCTTCTTTTAAAACAATTGGACCGAAATTTTTTTGAAATAGCATTTCTTAATTCCCTTCACTAAATTATCCCTATATACTGATTAGCACTTGCAAAATTTCACTTTATCATTTATAATAGTAGCATAAGTTTCAAACCTACTGGTTGAAAGGAGTCCTGTATCATGCGTAAAAGACAAAAGCAGCTGCACCGTGTTGATGATATTCACAAGCCGAAACCGTTTCTGCGTTTCCGACTGCGTGTTGTTGTCGCTTTTTTCATTATATGTATGCTTGCGTGTCTGGTGTACTATATGATCCTTGCCAACGCAGACCCAAGTCATATTATTACCGGAGCACTGCCGGCAATTCTGTAAATCGCTTTATTCTTAAGGAAACACCGTGCAAAGCCGGCAGGCGAGCCTTGTGCGGTGTTGCCTTAAAATTCGGTGGGAATGTCCGCGGGATACGCCGTGGGGACAAACCCGCCGTTTTTTTCGTCATAGGCATATGCCGCCCTGCACGGGGCAGAAGATACCCCCAGAAGCGGTGTCAGCTTCGGTTCCAGTTCCAGTGCTCTGGCGACGGATACCAGCAGCCCGTTTTCCGGATTGGACAGTTCCAGTCCGGTTTCGCTGCCCTGTAACAGCTGCCAGCCGGTATCCCGTTCTGCACAGACAGCATCTGTCCGCAGCAGCAGGCGGATCTCACCGCTTTCATAGGCACGGCGTGTCAGGTAAACGATCCCCTCGCCGCCGGTCGTCTTGGATTGTGCCATTTTCTGATACCTCCGTTCCGGCAGAGATCTGCCGAGCATGTCCCCAGTTTGGCGGGGCATGTTCTGATATACTATTATATCGCAGTTCCTGAAAAATTGCAAGCCGGCAGTCCGGTTTCGGCGGCAAAATGGCAATATGCACAAAATCCACAGCGGATTTCCTCTGAAAATCGAAAAAAAACTGCGGATTTCCGCTTGACATTTCCGCTGAATCTATGGTATAATAGTTTTTGTACTGTCAGAGAGACCGGTTATAATCTTGCGAAATGCCGGCAGTGCAGTCTAACCCAACTGCCCTCTGCCTGATCCTGCTTTTTGGCTGGATCGAGATTATTTTTGATAGAAGTTTCAATGGAGGAATTGACTATGGCAACAACTATGCCGAAGGCTGGCGAAGTAGATCGCAAGTGGTATGTGCTGGACGCTGCCGGCAAGCCGCTGGGCCGTGTCGCTGCAAAGGCTGCACACCTGCTGCGTGGTAAGCACAAGCCCACATTCGCACCGCACGTTGACTGCGGTGATAACGTAATCATCATCAACTGTGACAAGGCAGTTCTGACCGGCAACAAGCTGGAAAAGAAGTTCTATTACTGGCACACCGGTTGGATCGGTGGTCTGAAGAAGACACAGTATAAGGTTATGATGGAAGAAAAAGCAGATGAAGCAATGACGATCGCTGTTAAGGGCATGCTCCCGCACAACACTCAGGGTGCAAACCAGCTGAAGCGTCTGCACGCTTACAAGGGTGCAGAGCACAAGCAGGCGGCTCAGAAGCCGGAAGTTTGCGAGTTCTAAGAGAAGGGAGCAGAAAAGATGTACGAATCTAAGGTAAAATACTATTATGGTACCGGCAGACGTAAGCACTCTGTTGCAAGAGTTCGTCTGTATCCGGGCAACGGCAGCATCACGATCAACGGCAGAAGCATTGACGAATACTTCGGTCTGGATACTCTGAAGCTGATCGTTCGTCAGCCGCTGAATCTGACTGACAACATGGACAAGCTGGACGTTATCTGCACAGTTACCGGCGGCGGTGTCACCGGTCAGGCTGGTGCGATCCGTCACGGCATCTCCCGTGCTCTGCTGGTATTCAGTCCGGAACTGCGTCCGGTTCTGAAGAAGGCTGGCTTCCTCACTCGTGACCCGAGAATGAAGGAACGTAAGAAGTACGGTCTGAAGGCTGCACGTCGTGCACCGCAGTTCTCAAAGAGATAAGGAAACATCGATTTTTTGTCGATATTGCGTTATTTCTTTTGTTTCAGAAATCCATTTGGACAACTTCTGGACAACTAAAAAGTATTTTAAAATCGCTCTGTGTTTTACAGAGCGATTTTTTTATGTTGCTGTAATTTCTGTTCTTTATTCAGTCAGCTTTTTCTCAATAGAATCCGCCAACACTTTTCGTGTACTGCTAAGCACATCTGCATAAATATCAGCTGTGACATTGATGTCACAATGTCCTAAATGGTCACTGATGATTTTGAGATCTACGCCCATATTCAAAAGCATAGTAGCATTGCAATGTCTTAACTTGTGTAACGTCATATGCTCGAATTCTGTGCCTTTGGTAAAGCGTTTCAGCGAAGTCAAAACAGAACTTCTGTCACGATAATTGCCGTTTGCTGATGGAAATACCATTTCTGGATGTGCATAACTATCACCAAGAGCAATTTTCAAATCATCGGTGTACTTTTTCTGTTCTTGAAATATATCAGCAACAGTTTTACTCATACCGATTGTTCGGATACTCTTTTTCGTTTTTGGCGGTGTCAATTCATGCTTTCCGCCTATGTCATTCAGTGTATGCTTGATTGAAATTGACATATTCTCAAAGTCAACATCTTCCCAGCGTAGTGCAAAGCACTCTCCCGAACGCATTCCCGTATAAAGCAGCACTCTGATGATACGCTTAACATCTTCATCACATGACTTTTCATTAAGCATTTTCACAAAGCGTTTTAATTCATCTTCTGTAAGAGCCATAACTTTGTGCTGTTCCTTATTCTTTGGAAGAATAACATTATGGCAAGGGTTATCACGCAGAAATCCTTGTTCCATACCACGTTTGAAAATAGACTGAATAATGACATACAATTTTCTGACAGTCGCAGGATTTAAATTGTATGACTGCATTACCTGTGTCAGTTTTGGCGTTGTAATATTTTTTAATTTCATGTTGCCAAGAACAGGTTTGATATGCTTCTTATACTGTCCGGTATAGGTGTAAACGGTCGATGCTTTTAATTCTACCGGTGCAAAGTTAGTGAAATACCAATCTGCAAGCTCTGAAAATCTCATATTTTCATTGAAACTGATATATCCTTTGCATTGACGTTCAAATTCAAAGGCGAACTCCTGAGCAAGTTTCTCAGCCCTTTTCGGTGTTGTGTCTGTCGGCGGAGTGAATGTTGTGGACTTCATAATCTTCTTGCCATTCGCATCAGTACCAACGAAAACTCTGATTCTGAATGTGTTTCCACGTTTATCGATTGCAGCCATAGTGCTGTCTATTACCTCCTAAAATGTTATAGTTTTGTCCTTGGACTTTGTGGGTTTCCTGTACTTTCTTGTGATTATCACCAATTAACAGGAATACTGTCTGGTGATTTTGTCCTTGAAACCTTAATATATGTCTCTAGACTTTCTGTACTTTGTGGCTTTTCTTTCTCTTTATGTTCATCAAGAAATCTTCTCATCTTATCAACTATCCACTTCCATTCAATCTTTTCTTCATTTGAAAACTGCTGAATCCAGTCAAGTGAAAATTCTTCCGCATGATAATATTCCACATTTGCAATATGGAAACGTTCATCAATATCGGTATCTTCAGGCAAAGGTTTGTACCGTTCCAGCCAATCACGCATAAACCACAGATAATCACGTATAGTCTGCCATGCCTCTTTTTCCCATTTTTCAAAGCGTTCACGCTTTTTCCTGCGTATTTCAAGAAGTTCGGCACTTTCGTTGTAAGCCAGTTTATAGGGAGTTTTCTGTCTGCCGAACGCAATACCCAGCTGAAAATCATCGTTCAGCTTTCTTGCAGCATCAAGAGCTGACAGATTAAAAAGTGCCATAGCAAAACCCAAAACATCATAATGCACATTGCAGGTAAAGCAATGAAATGCGTTGGGATAGATGCGTACTGACGGGTGATGATCGTCATGGAACGGACAGAGGCAGGTGTTGTTTCGCTTGATCTCAATGCCATAATACTCCACCACTGTCCGTATATCCAGACGATTTCTGATTTCCTCAAAGCAGTTCATCATGCAAAGAGATGAACCAAATCTTCTTTATTTACGAGAATTTTTCCATGTTTGCCCTGTCCTGTGCGGATATACTTCACTTTTCCCTGTGCCACAAGTTGACGGACTGTGTGTTCGCTAAGCCCCTTGATGAGCTCTGTACACTCTTTGATCGTGAGCATTTCAACGGGTTTTGCCTTGGTTTCTGTCACCGCTTCTTCATCGGTAAGCTGAATGAGAAGTGCCATAATGTCATCAACGATTGCATTTTTTCTTTCCTGTGTCATGGTAATAATCTCCTTTACTCTAATTCGTGATTTTTTGTATTTGATCTGTATCTGCGGAACGCTTCTGTAAGCCCATTGTCTGCAATGAATGATCTTGCTTTCTGTAAATCAGATGCTAATCGTTCCTTTTCAGAGGTTTCCTTTGCACCTTTTTTCAGTGTTTTGACGGATAGTGTTGCAGGCTTCTTGTATTCGGCAAGTTCAGCAGCCTGTTGATCTACAGTACTTTTCAGTGCTGCATTTTCTTCGCTGAGCCTTTTGTTTTCAGCGGACAGTTTTCTGGTCTGCTTTACGCTGACTACCTCTTTTTCAGCAAGAGTGTGAAGTTTGTCGTAATCGTCTTTATCAACTGTGACTTTATTTCCGAAAATGGTAGGTTTCACTTCGATCTTTCCGATGTCAACGAGCTGTATCTTTTTCTTGCTTGCCTTTTCCAGCATTGCTTTTGTTTCGGCAAGTTCATGAGTAATATTTTCATTTTCGTTTTTTAGTTGGACATTTTCAACTTTAAGTCTATCTGCTTCTCGCCTTGCTTCTTTGTACTCTTTCACCGACATAGAACCCCTTGACTTTTCAGGCTCTAACGGTTTTATGCCGTATGCAATGCATATCTGATTCAACACTTCAATTTCCGATGCTCTCCACCTTGCAATTGCACCCTTGCCCTCACCGAATCCCATTTCTTTGAGAGCCTGGGCAATGCCATTCTGCGTATCTTGTCCACGTCTGTAATGTCCGACAGGAATATAGTCAATATGCAGATGCGGTGTGGCTTCGTCCATGTGCAGGACAGCGTTGAATACCACAAAGTTTGGATTACGTTTCTGATACCCTGCCATGTACTCTTTCAGGCAATCTGCCACAAGCTGTGCGTCTTCTGTATCCACTCCGGAATCTTCTTTTCTGCCGATCTGCACGACATCTTCATAGAAGCTTTTGCGTTTGTCGGCAGCTGTTACAACGGAATTAGTGGGTTTCCGATGGAACAGAGATTCATAGTAACTGCAATGGATTTTTCTGTCGTTTCGTTTTTGTCGGGCGTTGTATCGTCTGGTTGACTCCGCAAACAGATGTTCATACACATAGCCGATGTCTTCCCTGATAAATGTAATATTATCTTTTATGTGGCTGCGGTCTACATTATCTGCAATAAATAAGCGGTTATTATGCGTTAGCGATCCTTTGCCCTGACAAAATGAAATGCGTTTTTCTTTCATCTATATCTGGTGGGAAACTCTTTTGAAAAAGCGTTATCCCTCCATGCCTCCTTTCTCAAAACCGACGTTGCCGAACAATCTGAGGATTGCGGCAACCGGTTTCAGACTATCGCTGAAACCACGGTGCGAAGCACCGATTTACAACAGGCTATGCCTATTGTAACGCCATAGTATATATGACAGCCCTTGAACAGTCTATCACATATACAGACGCTCTGCCGAGGGCTTTCGCTGACAAGGTCAGCGATCATCAGACGGTTTTTCAAATACTTTCGGATTGACATAAACATAAACCGCTGATTTGTGGTTACCGGTTTCTCTCTCATCAAGAGCAACGTAACCGTATTCTTCAAGCAGTTTCAGTGCCTTATAGAAATCATCAGATTCTGCAAAAATTTTATTTCGGCACTTCTTCAACAATGCTGATTGAAAACCTTCCCTAATCTGTTTTGCCCTGATGATTTCCAGAGCCTTTTCTGCTTTCAGAATTTCCTGATCTACTCCACCGATGCTGAATGCGTAGATTGCCTGTTCTTTGTAGTAATCCGCAATATCGATTGCATTGCAAAGCGTATCTGCACTGACAAGGACATTTTCAGGACTTTCATTTTTCAATACACACTTTACACAATGGATAACACAGCACAGGCGAAGTATCTGCCCGTGGTATTTACCACCCCAGTCCTTGCAGTTTGCAAACTCTGTCAGTTGAATTTTCTCGATATATTGGTTGTAGTAATCAATGAAATTTTGCTGTGCAGTTTCACCAAATTTCAGAAATTTTTCTTCTGTATCTCCTGCATTGAATTTTCTTGTGAGAAGAACATTGATCAGCTTGTTGTAACTGTCAACTACGGCAGCGGCAATTGCTTTGGAATCATATCGTCTTGTACCGACTTTGCTTTTGGGAAAACAGTAGAAAAATCTTGCAAGAAGTCCACTGTTTCGGAATACAGGATTGGAAACCATGTTGTCCCACAAATATGGCTGTCCAGCCAGACTGATCGACAGACATGGAGTAGGTATCTGTATGGTTTCTTTTGTTGCTCTGTCACAGAAAAAACTTTCACCGCTCCACGCTTTCAGAATCATATCCATATTCGGCATACTATTGTTGGAGTATCGCCCTGCGAAGTTCCCAAGCATCCCAGCCTCATCTGAGATCATCAGCAACGAGCGGTTTCTTCCCATAAGCTGAATCAACGATTCAGGAGTAATATCATCTACAGCAATTCGTCTTCTGCCCACAGTTTCCATTTGCTCTGCCTGTGTTCTAAGCTTTGCAATCTGGTCAACGTCCTTGCTACCCTCTTTTTCAAGCTTATCAGCTTCAAGAAGCAGTTTCTTTTTCACAGCTTCCGCTTTGTGGAATGCTTCAGCGTGTTCCAGATTATATTGCATCTCAAAATCAACAAACGGCTTTTTGATGAACTTTACCACAGGTGATTTACGCTCTGAAGGTTCAGCAATAATGAAACTATAAATCATGGGTGGTTCTGAATGGTCGGCTTTACCCTGCATTCTATACTTGCCTGTAAAGCAATAGCTAATTGCTGATAAGATCGAAGTTGCTGCCATTGCTGGATCTGTGCCTGTAGTTTCAGCAATGCCTATTACCATTTCATGAATAATTGGAGGTAATGCCTTAATTGGAAATTCTCTTTGTGGTGACTCGTCACGAAGTGGAATTATGGGGTTAAATTCAGGCGGAAGATTTGGAACATCACCTTTTTCTTTCATTTTTGACTCCTTTCCATATGTGAATTTTAGAGAAAAGTATTGCATTTTAAACTTGAATGTGATATAATATTGTTAAAGATAATTAGAATACAATTAGAAATTGCATTTATCTTTCTCTATTTATGATTATATTGCATTTAAACGCAATTGTCAAGAAGCTATTTTAAATTAGTTGCATTAAAATGCGATTTTTGTCGTATCTTACAAAAATCAAGGAGAATATTTGTCTATGTTTTGGGAGAAGTTTCAATATCTATCAGAAATAAAAGGAATGAAACCTCATGCTGTTCTTAAAGAACTTGAAATATCATCTGGTTCAGCGAACAACTGGAAGAAAGGTACAATTCCGAATGGTGAAATATTAAAAAAAATCGCAGATTATTTTGAGGTATCAATAGATTCACTTCTTGATTTTGATGAAAATGTGTCTGTAAGACTTAGCAGTAAAAAATCTGTTCTAAAAAAACTTAATGCTATTCCTCAAAGATTCAACAGTCTTAAAGCAGTTGTGGAAACTTCTGATGAACAAAAGCTTGCCATTGCAAAATATGTAGGTTGTCCTATCTGGTGGCTTGTGAATGAGCAGAACATAAAATTTGAGCCAAAAGATATTTCTTCTGAAACAGATAGTAGCATTTTATTTATGATTCTGGATATTATGGACGGTTGTGCTGATAATGATATTGACAAGGCGATGCAGATTCAGCTTTCAAGAGTTGTGTTGTATCATCTAAATGAAAAAGGATTCGGAGCTGAAAAACTGTCTGAGTTCACAGGCATTGATCAGAAGAAATTACATTTCATTACTACTGGAGAAGAAAATAAGGATTCTTCTCTTAATTATGGTTTCAACTTTTCAGACCTCGTTTATCTGAAAAGTGTTACGGGGAGCGATTATTCGTGTTTATTTGTTGGTGAATAAGAAAATACACAAAACCCACGAAGTACAGGGACTAGAATTATTCTTTCTGATGCAAATGTTACAAATATGATTCAACTTATTTGTTCGTATTTACAAAAAAATGAAAAATAGAAAATCTAGGGTAAACAATTACTAATCAAATCTAATGTACATATTTTGAAAGGTTATTAAATGGATAAGGTAGAGCTTTTAAAACAGCTCGTCAATCGATTTGACAGCAATATTAAAGAATATAAATCTAATACTTATAACGAGCATTCCTGTCGAGATGAGTTCATAAACCCTTTTCTCGAAATTCTCGGTTGGGACGTTGCCAACAAAAAAGGTTTAGCTCCGCAGTATAGAGAAGTAATAGCAGAGTACCACGCAAGTTCAAGCGACCGTCCTGACTACTCTCTTACACTGAGAGGCGTATCCAAGTTCTTTGTTGAAGCCAAGAAACCTCATGTTGACATCAGCAAAGACCCGTCTCCTGCTGTTCAGGCAAGAAAATACGGTTGGAACGCAAAGCACAAGATAGCTGTTCTCACGAACTTTGAGTATTTCATTATCTACGATACTACTACTGTACCGCATGATAATGATAAATGCTCTGTTTCACGCTACCGCATCTATAAGTACACCGAATATGTTGAGAAACTCGATGAGATAACCAAACTTGTATCGAGAGATTCTGTTTACAGTGGTGAGTTTGACAAGTATTTTAGTGAGACATTTGCAGGTGCAGGCAGTCAGAAGCAGCAGGTCGATGTTCTTTTCTTAAAGCAGATCAATGATTGGCGAATCGCATTAAGTAATGAACTGTATGCTAAAGGCGGACGATATACCTCTCTTGATGTGTTGAATGATGTCGTTCAGGAATTTATCAACCAGATCGTTTTTATCAGAATATGTGAGGACAAGAACCTTCCTCTCTATCACAAACTCAAAGATACAATTACTGATTCTGCAACGCTTCAAAAAGAACTGGAAGCCCTCTTCCGTGATGCTGACAAGAGATATAACTCCGGTATGTTCTCAGGAGATTATATCATTTTCGACCTCAACAACAGCGTTATCGCAGATATGATAAAAGGCTTGTACTACCCACAAAGCCCGTATCTGTTCAGCATCATAGAGCCGAATATGCTCGGCAAAATCTATGAGATGTTCCTTACAGAGCAGCTCACCATACTCGATAATGGTAAAATAGGACTGGCGCAGAAAAAAGATTGCCTTAACCGTTCTGTTGTTACCACTCCTACGGAGATCGTGAAGTATATGGTAGAGAAAACGCTCTCTCGCCTTTGTGACGGAAAAACACCTGATGAAATATGTGAGCTTAATGTTGCTGACATTGCTTGCGGTTCAGGAGTATTTCTTGAAGAAGTATTTCAGTATTTGCAGTCTTATTGTGTAGAGTGGTACCTTGAAAATGATAAGTCTCACCTGATAGAGATAGACAACGGAGGATACAAGCTTCCTCTTGAAGAAAAGAAAAAGCTCCTCTGCTCCTGCATCTACGGTGTTGATATTGATATTCACGCTGTTGAAGTTGCTAAGTTCTCTCTGCTTATAAAGCTGATAGAGAATGAAACCGCTCCTTCCGTTAAGGCAGTAACTCCTATATTGCCTGACCTCAGCACTAATATCCTTCATGGTAATTCATTGGTCAGTGATGCTGAACTGAAAGGAATAAAATGCACAGATGAACAGCTTGTTGAAATCGTACCGCTTAATTGGGACGAACTTGCTGTAAATAGTTTTGATGCAATTGTGGGTAATCCACCTTATGTCACCACAGAAGATATTCATTCTCTCATTCCCGCACCTGAATTTGATATTTACAAAAAGAAGTACAAGACAGCACATAAGCAGTTTGATAAATACTTTATATTCCTTGAAAGAGCTTTACAGAAAGTCAAAGAAAACGGCTTTGTTTGCTACATAGTGCCAAACAAGTTCTTCAAGATAGGCGCAGGTGCAAAACTCCGTGATTATATTGCTAAGGCAAAATATCTTGTCAGCTTGGACGATTTTGGTGCAGCACAGTTGTTTGAGGATAAGACAATATACAGTTCTATTATACTGATGCAGAAAAAGGCTCAGGATAGCTTCAAGTATACAAATGTTGATTCTGCCAATAATCTGTGGCTCGGCAAACCTACTGACAGCATAGAACTGAACAGCTCTCTACTTGATGAACTACCGTGGAAGCTCACATCTGACTTTGAGTTTCTGGAGATACTTAAAAAGATTGAGCCTGTATCCGCTCCGCTTGACCGCTTTGCAGAAATTTTCAATGGTATCCAAACAAGTGCCGAAAGGCCCCAGCCCATCTATTGGTTTGCAGGCGAAGATATAATCAGTGAAGATGATGATACGATTACTGTCAAGAAAGACGGAAAGGTTTATTCTATTGAAAAGAAGATACTAAAGCCGTATTTTAAACCTACCAAGAAAGCGGAAAAAGGGCTAACAACTTATAATAGCTTAACAACGGATAAGAAGATCATCTTCCCTTATGACAGCGAAGGTCACCTGATTCCTATTGAAACGATGAAGGCTGATTATCCTGGAACATACACTTATCTCTTAAATTATTATGATAGGTTAGTGCCTAAGTGCGTATCAAAAGAAGGAATAAGAGATGTTCCCAATGCCACAGCCGATACTTGGTATCAGTACGGCAGAACACAGGCATTAACAGCGTTTATTGATACTCCCAAGCTCATCGTTAAGGTCATGGCAAAAGATAATCCTATGTATGCTATAGATAAAGCGGATATGCTTATTGCTTCCGGCGGAACGGCAGGATACTGTGCTGTTGCCAAGAAAGCTGATAGCTGTTATGATCTTGAATATATACAGGCTTGGCTTGCCAATTCCTACACCGAAAAGATTTTTAATATCGTCGGCAGTGACTTTGAAGGCGGCTTCATTTCGAGAGGTACATTTGTACTGTCATCACTACCGTTCGTAATGCTAAACTTTGATGATCCGAAACAAAAGTCCCTATACGACCGAGTAGTTGAAGCTACTCGTAAAGTGTATACTATCAACGATAAGCTCGCAGAAAAGCCAGCAAAGCAAGTTGAAACCACTCTTATACGCAAGAAAACTGCTCTGATCAAGGAGATAGATGAATTTATTTCCCGTGTTTACAGATTAGAGTTTTAAAGAAGGTAATGATTATGAGACTCAAAAAGGATAGTTCCGAACAGAAATTAAGAGGAGCATACTATACACCATTGCAGCTTGCCAATGCAATGGTGAGCCTTGTTGCGTCCCAAGACATCACCAGTGTATTAGAGCCGAGCTGTGGAGACGGTGTATTCCTCGATAGCCTTGCGTCATTGAACCTCATCAACGATATTCCAAACATTACTGCCGTTGAGATAGAACCCGACGAAGCAGAGAAAGTCAGTAATAACTATAAGGACAACACTAATGTCCACGTTCTAAATGAGGATTTCTTGGACTTTTATCAGCGAGTATACGGAAAAGAGACATATGACCTAATTTTGGGCAATCCCCCATATATTCGTTACCAGTATCTCACCGAGGAACAACGTGAAATACAGTCGAGCATACTCACTTCTCACGGAATGAAGTCCAATAAACTGATAAATGCGTGGGTAGCTTTCCTTGTTGCTTGTGTTCAGTTGCTTTCTGAGAACGGAAAAATCGCATTTGTTATTCCTGCGGAGATACTGCAAGTAGTTTATGCCGAAGATTTGCGGCTTTTCCTCTCCAATCAGCTCTCAAAAATAACATTGCTGACATTTGAACAGCTCGTATTCCCTGATATAGAACAGGAGATACTTGTTTTCATCGGAGAGAAGGGCAAAGAGGAAAAAGGTATCAGGATCATAGAACTGAGCAACCTCGAAGATTTTAAGAAACTCGACCTTAATTCAAATGGCTTCCAGAAGCTAAAGCATGTTAAGGAAAAGTGGACAAAGTATTTTGTATCAGCAGAAGAAATAAAAGTGATCCAGTCCATTCGTGATGATAAGCGATTCACGAAATTCGCTGATTTAGCGCTTATTAACGTGGGTATTACCACAGGAAACAATACTTATTTTTCTGTTGACAAAACAACAAATGAACGATATGACCTCACTTCTGTAACGCTTCCGCTTATTGGCAGAAGCTCTCACGCACATGGTATATATTTTACTGATAAAGATTGGCAGGAGAATATAAAAGCAGATAAAAGAGCTATGCTCATAAGTTTCCCTGATACACCGTATGAAGAATATCCTGCAAAACACAAAGAATACATTGAACTTGGCGAGAGGAACGAAGAAAACAAAGGATATAAGTGTTCTATCCGTGACAGGTGGTATATCGTCCCGTCGGTATGGATACCTGATGCTTTCTTTCTCAGAAGAAATAATCTCTACCCTAAGTTTGTACTGAACCGATGCAATGCAGTATCAACGGATACAATGCACCGTATCAAGTTCAATGAGGGAGTAAACGCTGAAAATGCTCTGCTTTCGTATTATAACAGCATTTCCTTTGCATTCACAGAAATATGTGGAAGAAGCTATGGTGGCGGTGTGCTTGAAATTCTCCCTGGAGAAGTCGGCAATATAATGTTGCCAGTGGTTAAGGATATTGATGAAGCCTTAAAAAACGAGCTTTTAGAGGTGATAGATTCTATCGTTCGTAACGATGAAGATATTGAAAAGGCTCTTGACCTTGTGGATCAGAAGCTGCTTGTTGAAGTATTAGGTATTGATAAAAATACCTGCATTTCCTGCCGACAAATCTGGAAGAGAATGCAGAAGCGGAGATTGGGAAGAGGGTAGTAAAAATTCACATGCAAAAGATATGTGAGGCAAAGACAATTTACTACTTTATAAATTAAGAAAATCGGGTAAAATCAATTAAGATATTATTGTAAATAAAAATGAAATACATAACAGGAGGATATTGCTTTATGGAATCAAAAGGATTACATTCAATTGCAGATGATATAAACCGAAAATATCGAGGTTCACTAAACTATGATTGTATGTCAAACCGCCAATATGAAGAAAAATTAAGAAATAGAGTTGAAGGCCCTTTTCAAAGGGATTATTCACGGATAATGTATTCTTCATCATTTAGAAGATTACAAGGAAAAATGCAGTTGCTTGGTATACAAAATGATCAGTTTTTTAGAAATAGACTTACCCATAGTTTAGAAGTTGCTCAGATTGCACGTTCAATTGCTGCGGAATTAAAGTATACCTCGAGTGAAATATTCGTTGTTGAAGCCGGTGCATTAGCTCATGATATAGGCAATCCTCCTTTTGGACATGCAGGAGAAAGAGAGCTAAACAAGATATATAAAGATATAGGCGGATTTGAAGGAAATGCTCAAACATTAAGAATATTAACAAGCATCGAAAAAAAGAAACCTGATTTTGTTGGATTAAATCTTACATATAGAACGATGCTAAGCGTTGTCAAATATTTTAATAGATATGATAACGGAAATAATAATAAATTTATTTATGATGATGATTATGATATGTTAGATTTATTTATAAAAGAAAATGACATAAAAATTAGAACCACTGATGTTCAGATTGTTGACTTAGCAGATGAAATTGCGTATGCTGCACATGATTTGGAAGATGGATTGCGTGTTAAGGCGTATGTCATTGATGAGATTTTGCATGAATATCATTCATTGTATGGCGATTCGGAATCGTATAAGAAACTATGTGAATTGGTAAATAACGCAAAGGACAAATCCGGATTTGGCAATAGGAAAATTGACTCTACAGAGTATTGCAAATTATTTAGACAGGAATTATCATCTAGCATTATTTATACTCTAATATCTGATATTGGACTTATCAAAATTGATGAAAATTTCAAGAAGAAAACGGGCTCAATAAATGATGAGGAATTAGGTTTCAGTTCATATGGGGAATTAGCAGATGGATTAAAAGAAATAACATTTAAGTGTATAAATCACAATAATGATGTGTATTACTATGAACAAAGAGGACTGTCTATTTTAAAATATTTGTGTAATTTTTACAGAGATCATACACGATTTTTACCGCCCGAATATAGAGCAAACGAAATGATGTCAAAATATGGCTTTTCCAATAAGGATGAAAAGACATATCAAGAGAGATTGATTTGTGATTATATTTCTGGAATGATGGATTCATACGCAATAAGTATATATGAAGACATAACTGGAAAATCATTTAAAAATATTCTAGGAGAATAATGTTATGAATAAACTAATGGGATTTTATGAGCTTCGAGAATTGTCAATACCCACAATACCTTGGAAAGAATATTTTCCAGGTGTAGAGCTATCTGATGAGTTTCTCTGGACTATTCGATCTGCTGTAAATCATGGAGATGATCTGAATCTCCCAAGACTGGTTGGAAAAACAGCTGGCGAAGCAACAACGTTTGCAGATAATTTATATAAACAATTATATAAAAAAGGAATGGTCGTTTATTACCCATACTTTGTTGCTCAGAAAAGTGGAACACTTAATATACATCTTGATAAAATTATTATAGAAGCTGTAAAAGATGATTTATGGAATCTTGTTACAGATCAAAAGCTTGATGTTTCACTGACCATAACAAAAGACAATGATATTACTTCGAGTTATGGGGAAAAAAATTTTTTTAATACAGAGGAAATAAGTCAATTGATACAATACGCTCAAAAAATTTCCAGAATATATAGAGATGAAATAATTGATGGAAATTCAATCTTGCTTGAATGGAGCTTTGCTTTATCATGTAATAAAAATAAACAGCCTACTGGAAAACCTTATTTGGTGTTTTATGAAGTTAGAACTATTAAATAAATTACTGTGATTTTTTGATATTTATACCATTCAGACATAATCGCTTTGCCTTAAACATAAACCATACACTTGAGCACATCATATAATAAAATCAATTCTCAAGCCTTTTTATTAGCATCGCCAAGCAAAACAACACTCTGATACTCCATATCAAGTTTTTTCAAAACTGAACCTGACAATTTAAAGTATTGTTTACACTTGTTTCAAATTCATCATACTACCGTCATTCAAGAGCCTACATACCCTGTCAGAACAATAGCCTTTTGAATAATGAACATGGTATTTGACAAAGTCAGTGCATTAGGATTAAAGCACGTCACAATCATTTTATCGGCATCAAGTTTCTATATTGTGTTTGACTTTCTCTTGAAAATATTGTATAATATCAAATGGATGAATGTCATATTAGAATAATTCTCATAGGTTCTCTCTACAGTTATCATATCGCTCAGGTACGCAAAACCATGCCATTTTAGTTGTACAACTCTGGACAACTTTTGGACAACTAAGTTATGGCAACATATAATAAAACGAAGAAAGTTGCAAAAGCTACTTTCTAGTATCTTAGCGAAAATACTTTGCTTTTAGTGTGTTTTTGATTTGCAACAAGAAAGCCAAACTGGAATGTTTAAACTCCAAGAGATAATTTTATCCCGTTTGGGAGTACTGAAAACCACCTGTTTTGCGTTGTTTTTGTCGTTTCGATTTTGCCTAAAATAGGGTGTTATTTAGGCGGTAACTAACACGTAACTAACAGGTAACTAACAAAAAAAGAAAGGCATTCACCCTCTGTGGTGAGTGCTTTTTTGGTTTATACGAGTATTTACAGCATATCTGCTCATAATATTATATAGCGGTATTTTTTGATGCAGCATGATATGTTGTATGATTCGCTTTTTAGTAAGAAGAGGAGGAGTGATTGTATGGATTTCAAGTTGAAGGATCTCGGTAAAATCAAAAAAGCGGATATAAAACTTGATGGGATCACTGTCATTTGCGGTGACAATAACACTGGTAAGAGTACGATTGGCAAGTCGCTTTTTTCCTTTTATAATGCTCTATATGATTATAAGACAAAAATCAGTATGCAGAAAGATTCAAGGTTTAAGAATTTTATCTTGTCAAATATAAACTCCATGGATGTGCCGGTTAGACTCCTTGACAATGATAGCACAATGTCCTTTATCACTTCTCAGGCTGAAGATTTTTCTGTTGAAGATGTAAAAAAATATCTTGAGGAAAATTACCCCATAAAAGTTACAAAGAACAAGGTAGCTTCTCTGGTTGAATACTTAAACCTACCGGAAAAAGATATTTTGAACGAATATGTATTCCGCTACTTTAATCTTGTTATGAATGGGCAGATCAAGAATTTGAATTCAACAGGCAAAAGTTCTGTTACTGCAGAAATAAAGGGAAAAAGCGATACAATTCTATTAAATAAAAAATCCTGCTCCTGTGAGTTAGATGAACCCATTGAGCATTCTGCATACTATATCAATAACCCATTTGTACTGGATTGGCTTAACCTAACGAATGTATCATGGTTCTTATCTGCCCTAAATCCTATGGACAGAAACGTGATTAGTGCAATAATAAAAGCACAGGCAGACATAAATGAAGACTCAATGTCCAACATTCTTGAAACCGTTATAAACAAAAAAGAACTCGATGAGATCAGAAAGGTTTTGAAAAGAGCCTATGCCGGTGATACTGTAATCAGTCATGGTAAGTATTATTACAGTGAAAATGGTGTGGATTTCGACTTCAGAAACATTTCAGCTGGTCTTAAATCTTTTGCTCTCATCGAAAGAATGCTTGAAACAGGTGTACTGAAGAAAAAAGATATTCTTATTCTTGACGAGCCTGAAATCCATCTCCATTCTGAATGGCAAATTATCTACGCCGAACTTATTGTTGCTCTTCAAAAATATTTTGATTTGACCATTCTCATTGTCACACACAGTTTCCAGTTCCTCGAATCCTTGAATTTCTTCATGAAAAAGTACGTGATTTCTGAAAAAGGAAATTATTATATCCCAAAGCAAACCGAAAAAGGAGTCATTATTGAAGACAATGACAGTAATCTGAGTGATATGAGAAAAAGTCTAAAAAGTGGAATGTTTACTTTAGCTGATATGCAGCTCGACGAACTTAGCAGTGGTGATTCTGATGAAGAAGATGACGAATGACTATTTTCTAAAGTTTTGTGACATCGTGGAACGCTCCATGCCCGATCCTTCCCAATTTGACAATTGTCGTAAGGATATGATAGACGCTTCTTTTGATGATCGCAACGAGGTGTTTGTATATACTGATACTTCTCATAATATGGAAGTCTTAAAACTTGATGAATATACGAAAGAGTTTGAAAAAAGACGGCGCAATGAAATCCCAAATCTAAAAGAACATCAACCAAGTGCTGTTGATGCCGTTTGCGTCAGCAAAGACAATGAGTGGTTCTTAATAGAATTCAAAAATGAACCTATAAAGAATATTTTGAAGTCTACTCCCAAGAAGATGTTAAGCTCTGTTTGGCTAATCGCTTATTTGTATTCCACCTTATCTGAGCAGATATCAGATGAAAAAGACATCTTGAAATTTGCAAGAGAAAACATAACGTTTATCACCGTTGTAAGCTCTGAAAAGAATGAAAACCTTGAAGAGACTATCGGTGCAACATGGGAAAAAGACGGTCCATTTTATACTCCACTGAAATTTATGAAGTATAAAGGGTATTATTTTAAGGATGTGTACGTGTTAACCGAAAAAGGACTGAGATTTTTTATAGAGAGCTTTGAATAACAACTACATTACAAAAAAAGCTGAGACCGAAGTCCCAGCTTTTTCTTATATCTTATTGATCGCCTCCAAAAGCTCTTCCACATTTACGTGTGTATAGACCTTTTCAGTAACCGACATTGCGCCTGAATGTCCTACAATCTTCTTTATCAGTGTAGGATTGACATTCTTTGCTGCCATCATAGAAATACAAGTATGACGTGTATCGTGGGGCTTGTGCGTGCATCCGATGCGTTTCATGATAGGAGTCCAATAGGAATCATAGTAGTTACGATATGTAAAGTGACCTCCATCGGGTGTGTGCAGCAAATACTCACAGCCCTCTTCATACCACTTTTGGAATATGGGATAGGTCTTGTCATGTATCGGAACCATTCTGATGCCACTACTGGTCTTGCTACGCACAACGTTGAAACAATGCTCGTCTATATGAACATCCTCACGTTTCAAGTCGAGCAGTTCTGACACACGCACACCGCTGTAGATCAGCATCAGTACGATCTGCGCATAGATATCGTCCTTCTGCATCCAAAGAGCCTGGATCTCGCCTTCTGTGAACGGCGTGCGATCCATTTTGTTTGGATTCTTGTTCTTGAATTTCTGGATATTCACGTACTGTGAATAGTCCTTGCTGCAAAGCTCGTACTTCATGGCATAGTCGTACATCTGGTTCAGCAGCACCTTCAATTTACGAAGTGTGGGATAATTCTTTCCGCAGGTGTCTACAACGCTCTGCAGATCCATCAGTTTCAGATCCTTGAACACTCGGTTATGCAGCGGCTGACAAGCCTTATAGGATGCCTGATAGCCCTTTACATTCGATTCCGAGATCGTCGGAAATTTCTCAGATGCCCATTTGTCGAACACCTCAGAAAAAGTGATCTTTGATACCGCAATGTCATATGGATTTTTGTTGTACTCCATAAGCATCTCAAGACCTTTTGCTCTTGTCGGAGCATAACCGATGGTAACGCAGACTTGTTTGCACTTGCCGGTTTCCACATCGATCTCCCAACCGACTGTTTTGCGTACGATGTACGGATTACGTCTTTTGCCGGACAGCTTATAAACTGTACCAACGCCGTTTCCCAGTTTCATTGGCATCATCTCCCTTCTTTGCCTTAAACAACTTTATACTACGTCGTTATTGCTCATATCCTTAAAATAGCCGGTCTCCTCCCATACCTTTTTGTCTGGGCAGAAGTAATTGTATTCGCTGGATCCTTCTTGTTTGAGGGCATATCCAAATTGAAGGATACGTTTCTGAATGCCAATGCGTATAAACTGCTGGCTCTTGCCGGTTGCTTTTGCGATTTCGGTAATAGGGACGTTTCGTCCAGTAAATTTAGGTGTTTCCATGTTAAAGTCCTCCTTTTAGACACAGCCAGATTGTTCTATCATGGCTATAGTATACAACTGAAATAATAGCGCCTGTCAATAGAAAAATCATTCTCCCCTATTGACAAGTGCTTATAGGTAATGGTATAATTAGACAGAGGCTATGTTGAAAACTTCAACTTTTGCCTTTATTTCGTACGCAATTCCTGCTGCCTTCAGTATGTCATTAACCGTACTGATTTGAATGTTGCTGGTGAGCTGTTTGCCATCATTGTAAACCTTGGTGCTGTTGCAGGCAACCTTCAGCTTTGCTTTGAGGCTGTCAAGGCACTCGGCGTTCTTCTCAGAGTTCTTGTATGTATCAAAAGCCTCCGCAGCCTTTGTCTTGAAGTCAAGGATTCTGTCATAGTACAGGAACATATCGTCTGAGATGACTGGCTTTTTACCATAGAGTTCAAGGACAGCCTGGGCAAAGGCATGAGGCTTTTCGGGGTCTTTTCGCAAGCCTCTGAGAAAGTCGATCTGATACGCAAGTGCCTTTTCTGCCATTGTATTTACAACAGGGTGCTTTACTTTGCTGTCGTAATATACGAGTGCAGGATAATTCGCTGCATACTCCAATGCCAGATCTGGATCTGCTTTGACCTCTTTGACCATTCTCATTTGCTGCTCTGCACTTGCGATCGCATTGCCGATGTCGGTCATAGAGTAGTCAGGAATAAGAACCGTGATCTCTCTGGGATTCTTGCGGTTGACTCTCGCTCTGCCAATCACCTGCTTTAGTGTGATTGGATCCAGTGTTTCGACAACAATCAGATTCAATTCATCGTCGTGCAAGGACACTCCGTTCTCAGCCACCTTGGTGGTGATCAGGTTTCGATCTGAAAATCTCTCATTTTGAGCGATCTCTGCAATTTCTGCACGTTTGTCTTCATCTGAGTAGATGTGCTGGGTATTGCCTAACACTTCTTGAAGCACTTTTCCCTTGCTGATATCATTTACATAGATCAGGCTTTTGGTGCCCTGCTCATTTTCTCGTTTGATATAATCAGCAAGTTCCTTTGTGTCGTCTGGGATGTATAGCTTGAAGTTGATATAGTTCCAATTGCTTTCCATCGAGTAAACCATCTTCAATCTTGTTTTGTACGAAGCATACGCATGGAAAACAGATTTTACATTGGTATCCCAGTCCATTGCAAAAAGCGCTTGCTCTTGTCCTGATTCACATTCTATTTCCGCTATCACAGGAGTAACTGCATCTGGTGTTGCCGTGAGGTAAATTCTTGCGGTATTGTCACGATTTGCTTTCAGATACCGAATAATTTTCTCTGCGTACACCGAGAAATTTGCATCTTCCAGCAGACAATGGACTTCGTCAAGTATGAGAAGGTATTTTTTGCTTTTATACTTATACGTTGTCTCAGCAAGTTCTTGATAGGTAATGGCGATGATGTTCTCTCCCAAGGAAATGCTGTCAAGCAACTCTGCAGGAACATCGAGTCCTTTCGATGCCTTGATATAGTCCTTTTTGAACTGACAAAGCGTCATCTTTCTGTTGGTCACATAGATGACCGGCATTGAAGTGTGCTTGATCATCTTGATTACTGCGCTTGTCTTGCCAGAACCAGTTGGAGAGGCGATAAGCATTGACTCTCCCAAGCTTGGAATATCGTTCGAGTCAATGATCTGACTGATATACTGCTTTGAGGTGCCAACTTTATAATCGCCAATCAAACATAAGAACCGAAGAGCAACGCTCGGTTGCTCCTCTACTACTTTCAGCATTCTTTCTTCAAGTTCATCTTTTTCATACTTAGGATTGAACGGCATGATATACACACCGTCGGACTCCGTTGAAGATGCTTTTGATTTCAAGTCTTTAATCGTTATCATAACATTTTACTCCTTTCGGTTTAGGGATTAGAAATGGCTATGCCCTCATATCCGTTTCCCTGATGCTTTTTGACTTTTTTTACAACGTATCCATTCGAGAGAAGGTAATTGTTTAATGCCTGTGAAAAGCCCGTCACATCTTTGAATACATCACAGTTAAAGTCGAGACAATTCTGGAAAACATCGTACAAGTCTTTTGTCAGCACGAAATTACCGGGCATAGATCTCACATGACACTGCACAAAACGTTCTATGTTGTGATATTGCGCATTGATCGGCGTAAATTGCAGTGCGTAGTCATCCAGCCCGGCATCGTCACCGGCAAAGTGATAGCCATTTGCTTTCAGTCTGAAAAACGCATTCAAAGCCTCTGTTGTGACTGCATTCAATTCAGACCCCAGTATCTCTGAAACAATGTTCGGATTTTGCTGACTTTTCGGGATTTTCACATCAAATGGCAGTGTGCAGATTCTGCGAACAATGGCGCTGTCACTGCTGCTGTACGCCATACCAATATTGTGATTACTTGCGATAATGACCTTACAAGTAGACGTAAAGCTGACCTGATTCGAATTTTTCTTGTCAACCGTAAGCCGGTCATGTCCAGAGATGCTCTTTAGCTTAGCCAGCTGATCTGTATTGAGTTCCAAGGCGCCTTCATCAGAGCTAACGTTGATCCGTGCCTCCTGAATCTCTGACATTGCAAAATTGCCGCCAAGCAGATTTTTCATGGATAAGCCTTTGACTGCAGAAGGACTTAGCAAGCTGCGTATCAGGTGGATAAAGGTAGATTTACCGTTATCTCCAGAAGCACCAGGGAAAACAAAAAAGCGTTTCGCATGAGCGTCACTGCTGATGCAGTAGCCAATGATCTGGTATGCTCTCTCTTCAAGCATCTTATCTCCAGCAAACAGAATTGACATGAAACGGTCCATGTTAGGATGATACTGCGGGCCAGATCCCAGATACGCCCCGGTAAGCTGAATGGTCGGAAAGTAATCAGAAACAATATCAAACAATCCTGTACGGTTATTCAGAAAGCCGTTCGAACAATAGGTATAGCGTTCGTCATTTGGCTCTCCTTGATACAGATCAGCTCGCATTTCCAACTCATTTGTAATACTGCAAATGGCAGGCTGTGTGAACTCATAGCCAAGCGCTGTAACATCAGAATACACTCTGCATATGAATTCCTTCTTATTGTAAGGAACATATACATTGTTCTCCTTCATGTAAAAGTGGTTTTGGTACCGCCATAAAGGCTTTTGCTGATTGAGTATGTTTACCACCAGATAAAATATCTCACTAGCATTTGCACAATTCAGTCTCTGGACTTTCGGCTCAGTCACAGCGTTTTGCTGTTCTTGAGGAACGACAGGTGGAGTTCCTGCCACTTCTGAATACGCTGCACCTGCTCTTCCAAAAATTTCAGAACTTTTTGCCATCTCTTCAAGTGTGATTGGCACAAACAATCCGTTTCCACCCTGCACAGGGGGTAAATGAGAATTTGTTTCATTCATCTTGATTTCCTCCTTTATTCAATTTTAAAGATGCCAGCTGCTTGAGCTGTAAGTGTATTATAACAGAACTCAATTATTCTTGCAACACTTTTACACAAACAATGATAAATCTCTGGTTTTTTATTGTGCATTTTGTACAATGAGAATCACTTTTTTATCTAAACCATAAAAATATACGGTTAGAAAGGATTAAACATGAGACAATTTGATGTAGTTAATACAATCGTTGATATTGTATTTTCAGGTAAAACGACAGGTAACTATGTAGAATCTCAAACAGAAACGACACTTGACTGCAAACCGAAAATTTATATTGTTCATGGAGGTACACTACGTGATCACCTAAAAAATAAAAAGGAGACAGCAAGATTAACCGCAAGAGTAATAAATGCAATACTGTGCCGTGTAAAATTTTACCTCTACCCTGACTTACAAACTATTGACCCAGGTGAAACTAAAAAAACCACCTGAAAAGTTACCCATTGAACCACATGACTTTGCAAATAGATGCGTAGCCGCTTTGATGACTTTATTTGATTATAATCTGTCAATGCTGAAAGTAAAAAAAGATGACAAAAACGCTGGTGAAAAGATAGATAAAATATATGATATAATCGAAAAATTGCTGCACATATTCGAAGGTGAAAGTGAAATAGGAGATGCAATTGTAAATAAAGTCTTTATGAAAATAATCATATCTTCTGTTGATAATATAACAAATGACACATTACTAATTTACTATTTTGATTTTATCTGGGAATTCAACAGATATACAGCCAAATTATTTCAATATTATAATGAACTAAAATGTCAAAATTCTTACTTTTCAAAAGAAGATGTAGAAATTAGTGAAACAACAGAGAAATACGCAGAAGAAAGTTGCGAAAACTTGCGTAAAATTGTAGAATTATTAGATCATGCAGAACAAGTAGACCTCGTACATGAAAGAGAAGACTTAATAAATAAAAATTACATATCATCTGATGATATTGTTACAGATATATATGACGCTATAAACATTCGTATTAAAAAAGGCTCCCAAACTTTCTCTGATAATCTTAAAATGACTATGGCAGATCTAATTGCCGCAAATATAATCTATAAGTGGAGATATAGGAAGACAGTAAAATGTAACAATGACAATAAGACAAAATATGAGCTTCTCGTCAAGACCCTTGAAATGGTCTCTAAGACAATTGAAAAAACGCATGAGTTCCAAGAGTATTCTGCTATTCACCTCGACTTATTCACTGATTTTTTTGAAAATTTAAAATCATGTATAGATTACCTAGAATTTTATTCAGCCGTCTTGCATCAGTTTGGTTTGTGTGTTTTAAATGAAAATACACGTCTCGATATAAATAAACAGTATGTAACCATGCTTACTAAAGATGAAATTGATAAAAAAAGGCAAAAAATTTATTTGCTTTGTAAAAAAATAGGAGTAGAGATTTCCCCTTTCCACACGGAATCAGAGAAAGATCTCTGATTCCACCAAGCAAGCCTGCGGTTCTTTGAACCTTGCTTGCTTTCAACACGGAAATTGTCTCCGATCTCATTGAAATTATTTTTTGTAAAAGTACTTTTTCATTCGGCTTATATATAGAGAAAGCAGAAAATATAGTATTTGAAAATAAAATTTAGGGTATGATGGTATAACTGTTCCAGGTTCCAAGTCTTAATCAAGTTTGATCGTAGAATTGGGACAGGACACAGCAATAAGACAGTCTGCAAGAGGAAAACCTGTTTTGTCTTCAAATGCAAAAAACACCTGGAACGTGGAACGAAAATATAATGTATCCCACTCAATTGTATTATGGCAGGTTTATCATCGCAGCCAATTCTTTCTGTAGAGGAATTGACAAGGCTTGCAAAGCCGCAGTCAAGGGCGTGGTGAGGTTTAAGGGGAGGGCAGACGCCAAGCCCTCCCCTTATCATCAAATAATCTTTTGAAAAAATAATTGTCAGAGGTACACAAGGAGCCTCTGACAATAAATGTTACACCAGATCATTTTATTGATGTTGCTTTAGCCGATAGTAGGATGAACGGGAGATGTGCAGTTGACCAATGGCTTGGGACACGGTGATTTGCTTTGCCTCAACAGCCTGCATCACGATTTCCCAGTTTTCGGGCAGTTCCAGCGTTGGCCGCCCAAACTTGATGTCTTTCTTTTTCGCCGCATCAATCCCCTCACGCTGTCTGCGTCTGATTTTTAGGCGTTCATTCTCTGCAATACTTCCAAGCACCTCAATCAGAATTGCATTGATCATATCCATGACCCACATCTGCTCCGGTGGAAAATCGGTCAATGTAGTTGGAATATCCAGAATGCGTATATGCACACCATGATTTTTGAAATACTCCAACTCTTGCTTGATGTCAGATTTACTTCTGCTGAGTCTGTCCAGTTCCTTAATCACCAACGTATCGCCGCTCCTGAGAATCTGCTTTTTCAGATATTGGTAACCCTCACGTTCGGTATCTTTGCCGGAACATTTGTCCACAATGATATTATCTCTGCTGACACCATAATTTGTGAGAGCCTCGATCTGCCTGTCCTCATGCTGTTCCCTGCTGGAAACACGGGCATAGCCGAATGTTCTGTTGTCCATAAAAACACCTCCAATTGTCTCAAAAAGTCCTGCCACTTTTGGAACGTCCCAAAAGTCAAAAACGGACCTTTTGGCACAGGTTTTTGAGAAAAAAGGAACCGTCCCAGAAAGTACACTTTTTGGAACGGTTCTTCTTGTAATTACTGCTGTGCAAAAATCTCTTCACTTTGAATGGCGTTGATCGTCTCCAAAAGCAAGTTGCTGTCACACAGCATCTCTTCGATCTCATCAGTGGAATAGCCATAGTCCAACAGCAGGAGAATATCCTCCTCTGTCACACCATAGCAACTACACATCTCCAACAGCAATTCCTCCTGCTGCGAGTAATACTCTTCCTCCAACTCGTCGTACCAGTTGTACCATTTGCCGAACCGGAAACTTTCCTTCACCTCAAAGGTAGAGCCGCTTAAAAACCCATAGCGGTCAATCTTCAAGATCGTCCCCTCTTCCATATGCAACACTTCAAACGGATACTTGTGGAAACCGGCTTTCTGCAATGCCTTTTTCAGAATGCTTTCGGTTGAGGCATAGATGTAAAGCCCCAGCTGTGCAAAGTGGAGCAGGCACATGGGATTGCTGCCCTTGACGATGTAGAGCGTGTTGTTTTCGTCCAAGGCGGTAAAGCAAAAACTACCCTGCACAGATTCTGCCATGCTCTTGAGCGAGCCGAAATCCAACTTGCCCTGCTGCTCCAACAGCTGCACTGCAACATAACTATCAGTTTCGATCTGCGTTTGCGGCAGATGCTTTTCTGTTCTGAGTTCCTTGTCGTTGTACAGCACACCGTTATGGGCAAAGGCAAAGTTGACATCGGCATGACCATAAAAGGGGTGATTGTTGTAGTTGAACTTCTCGTTGCCCTGGGTAGTCATGCGAGTGTGTCCCATAATAGCTCTTGTGCCGTTAGGTGCATTGAATCGCAGTTTGTGGGCAGGCTTTGGTCTCTTGTAGATGGTGATCTTACCGCTTTTCACATAGGCAATACCAGATGCATCTGTCCCTCGTTCTTCTGCCGCATTTGCCAGAACCTGTGTCAGCTTTTTCAGCAACTTGTCTGACACGATGCCTTTGTAATCCAGCCAACCAAATAATGCACACATTTTACATCTCCTCCTCTGCACAAACTT
>NZ_QSTT01000085.1:0-506 GCF_003438725.1 Ruminococcus sp. OM06-36AC | reverse complement strand
GCAGCCAGCTTCCTGATCTGCCCGTTATCACGCACTGAAAAGTGTACTGCATCAATAAAAACGATCGGATACGCCGCATCAAGCGGACGATTCTGCCAATCTTCTATCTGTGGAAGAAGCCTGTCTGTGATGTCAGATACCATTCCGTCGCTGACTTCAAAGCCGTAGATTTCCTCGATGGTATCGCTTATCTGACGAGTTGTCATACCCTTTGCGTACAGAGAAATTATCTTCTGCTCAATGCCGGAGATGTCCTTTTGACGCTTTTTTACCACCTTTGGCTCAAATGTTCCGTCTCGATCCTGCGGTACTTCGATCTCAGTTTCGCCTAAATTTCCACGTATCTTCTTTGTTTTCTTTCCGTTGCGGTAATTGGAGCTGTCCGAGCGTTCATACGAACGATACCCTAAGTGTTCATCCAGCTCTGCCTCAAGCATTTCCTGTATCGTGCCGCCCATCAGATCTCTGAGAGCATCCTCAATATCTTTTGCTGTCCTGATATCATA
>NZ_QSTT01000084.1:0-508 GCF_003438725.1 Ruminococcus sp. OM06-36AC | reverse complement strand
AGGAAACGGAAACCGAACTGACGGCAAAACAGACCAGAGCCGGCAAATGGACAAAACTTTCCGCTTCTTATCGTGCACCGGAAAACAGCGGCGAATTCCGGCTGACCATTACCACAGACAGCACTAACGATTTTGTGTTTGATGATGTCACCGTAACAGGAAAGTCGGACAGCAGCGAGGTTTCTGCGGCAGCTGCGGAAAAGGGACTGAAAGACGAGTTTGCCGACTATTTTCGGGTGGGCAATATTCTCAATGGCAGTACTGTGAAGAACTCCACCATTACTGCCAGTGTGCTGAAGGACTATAACAGCATCGAGTGCGAGAACGAAACCAAGCCAGATGCAACGCTGGTGCAGTCTCAGTGCAGCGAAACGAATATCGGTGTTTCTCTGAACAATGCTGCCAGCATCATGGACTTCTGCGTGAATAATAACATTGCCATGCGTGGACACACACTGGTGTGGCATAGCCAGACACCGCTGTGGTTTTTCAAGGAAAACTTCAATGC
>NZ_QSTT01000083.1:0-558 GCF_003438725.1 Ruminococcus sp. OM06-36AC | reverse complement strand
GTAAGTTGTATCATCCTCGAATTCCTGAAGAGCACGCAGCAAGGAAAGTTCATTTGCCGTCAAATCATCTAAAACATCCAGATTTTTATGAATGTGTGTCTGCTGTAAAAGCGGCTGAACAGCAGCTTGAACCAGTGCTTTTACAGCATCGGTATCCGGATAATTTGTCAAGTCCGGAGAAACGCCGTCCTTTCCGTCAATCCCATCTCTACCGTCTTTCCCATTTGTGCCGTCCTTACCGGGCAAACCGTCTGCACCATCTTTTCCGTCCTTTCCCGGTAATCCGTCCTTGCCATCAATACCATCCCTGCCTTTCAAACTCTCCAGCCATTCTGCAACAGTCCCCACAAAACCGTTTTCTATGGCAATTTCATAAGCAGAACGACCGTCTTTTCCGTTTGCTCCGGTTTGCATCTCGGAAAGCTTTTTCAAAAGCTGCGTATATAGATCCGGCGTTGGCGGAATGGGTGTTGCACTGTCCTCCACAAAGCCGGATTGTCGAATATGCAGTGTGACAGGAACCGTGGTTGCTCGAACCGTGGTATCGCTTTCCGCATC
>NZ_QSTT01000082.1:0-562 GCF_003438725.1 Ruminococcus sp. OM06-36AC | reverse complement strand
TATCAGGCAATCTACGCCTGCTTTGAACGAAATAAAAAGAAAGACACCACATTGAAATGGTATTTCACCGGCTTCTGTGATGCTGTTTCTTCCAAGCTGCGGTATGTAGAACCATTGCCCAAAAAGCCATATTTCCCGATGATGCAAAATGGTGTAAACTTCAATCCGGAATGGCCAATTCGGGTAAATGCAGAACACATTCTCAGCGACCCGGAAAATCGGGAACGGCTGCCAAAGAAGCTGCTTCGGTTTAAGAATCTGCCATTGCTGCTGGAAACAGCAGTGGAACTGGGCAGACGAAAAGCAGTAATTGAGCCAGGGCTGGTAGTACCGCAGGGATACCAGAATCAATTGCAGTTTCTGCTGCCGATCTGTTTAACAGATATGGAAAAACCGAACCTTGCCATGACCTTGGCAGAACGAAACGGATATTATCTGGGCAGCACTTGTCTGACACTGGAAATGGCATATCTGAATGCGAGAATGATTGCAAGACCCATTGCTCCGTGGCTGACCAGTTTGGTAAAAAAGTGAGAACATCCGATGAGGTGCAGAATTTTTT
>NZ_QSTT01000081.1:0-584 GCF_003438725.1 Ruminococcus sp. OM06-36AC | reverse complement strand
GCCGGTTTGCTTTTCCCAGTAATCAGGTACAAAAAATCCTGTCGCTTTTTCTTTTCCAGCAATGTCAACAAGAAGGACGGAACCGGAATTGTCCGCACAGAAGTTCTGCTTTTTGGGGAGCCAATCAGTACCTCTGAACAGCCATTTCGATAAATTCTCTGCACCGTTCGTTTTACAGAAAGTGTTCCGTTTTCAAAGTCAATATCGCTCCACTGCAAGCCACACAATTCACCTACACGCAAACCGGTGAACAAGCACAGCAGAATCGCCAAATCAACGGTCAACCCTGTCTGAAGAAGATACTGTTCCAATTTCTTTCGCTCCTCAGAAGACAACACGTCCAGCTGCTTTTTCTCTGCTTTCGGCATAGTGAAATGTGTTCCATGAATGTGATATTCCTGCACTGCATACTGTTCTATGCTGTGGTAAACCCGCATAATGTCCTGTACAAACCGAGCGGAAAGTCCGCCAGTTCCGCACAATCGGCCGCTTTGCAGTTTCTCATAGACAAAATCATTCAGCTGATGTGTCGTCATATCCGTGAGATACTTTGTTCCGAGATCCGGAAGAATATGATTGCGAAT
>NZ_QSTT01000080.1:488-690 GCF_003438725.1 Ruminococcus sp. OM06-36AC | reverse complement strand
AAGCCCACCAACATGGCACAGTTCGCAGACATCTGGTATACGGCGAACGGTGCGAATTACGGCAGAAATCAACATTACAATGATAGCAGATACCATATGCTGAACTTCCATGCAACCTTTACAAAAAGCACAATCGAATTCCGACTTTTTCAGTTTGACAAACCAACAGCAGAAAAGAAAAACGGACTTCACGCAGGACAAT
>NZ_QSTT01000080.1:0-478 GCF_003438725.1 Ruminococcus sp. OM06-36AC | reverse complement strand
AATTGAAAAGCTACATACAACTTTGCCTTGCCCTTTCCGAAATGGCAAAGGGACTGCGAACCGCCAGCCCGAAACCACAGCAAACGGAAAACCCGAAATTCGCCATGCGAACATGGCTGATTCGGCTGGGACTGGTCGGCGAGGAGTTCGCCACTGCGAGAAATTTTCTTACCAAGAACCTTGATGGCGATGCCGCTTTCCGGTTCGGCAGATAAAGGGACAGCCTTTTGCTACCAGCTACACCAGACCGCTTCGGCGGTCTTATGGTGGTGAAAGGGTATCCCTTTCAGAAAGGATTTGATTGCATGAAAAAGTTTTACCTTGCCTATGGCAGCAATCTGAACGTGAAACAGATGCAGTTCCGCTGCCCGGATGCCAGAATTGTGGGGACTGCGGAGATCCCAAATTACCAGCTGCTGTTCAAGGGCAGCAAGACCGGCTCCTATCTGACCATCGAGCCCAAACAGGGCTGTACCGT
>NZ_QSTT01000008.1:0-90950 GCF_003438725.1 Ruminococcus sp. OM06-36AC | reverse complement strand
GTTGCACTTTATTCTCTTGACTTTCGCTCTCGTGCGACAGCTTTATTATTATATCACACTTCTTCTACTGTGTCAAGTAGAGAATTGTAAACATATATTTCTCCGAATTGTGCAGTATGCATACCTTCTCCTCAAATGCATACAAAAAGCCCGACTGTTTCCAATCGGGCTTTCGCATGATTCTATTCAAATTTTCTGTTATGCACTCTGACTGCTGCTGTCCATATCGATCTTGAACGCATCGTACTTCTTGATCGCACTGTCATTCTTCTCAACCTTCTGCTCGCCAGTCCAGCCGTCCAGCATATCCTCAAACGCATCACTATATGCCTGAGAGATCACAGTATTCTGCTGTGTTTCTGTCCACAGGTCGTCCTCTGTCATACGCTCCTTGATGTCACGGCACATTACGATATAGTAAGCCGTGTCATCTTCTACCACAGTTGCCACGCCATAGTTCTTCTGTCCGTCGCCGAATACATAGTCGTATACATTCTTGCACGGATTATAGGTCACATCTTCTTCCTTGGTGTTCTCTTTTGTAGTCACCTTTGCAATGATCTGTTCATTTGCATAGGGAGCAGTCGTGGTGGTAGTCACTTCAGAGCCGTTTTCATCGGTTTCCACAGCTGCTTCTGTCGTGGTAGTTTCTTCCGAAGCAGATTCTTCTGCCGCAGTGGTTTCCGCAGCTTCTTCTGCACCGGCAGTTTCTGTAGCAGCACTTTCCTCTGCGGCTGCGGTAGTTTCTGTGGTAGTTTCAGCAGCGACAGTAGTTGCTTCTGTTGTTGCTGCGATCTCGTTGCCGTCCGCATCAGTTGCAGAAGTAGCTGTTGCTGCGGCAGCTTCCTCGGAAATGGAAGTCACATAAGCGTTATAGTCGCTCTGCACGTTGTCCATTTCGTCTTCCATTGCGTCCTCATCGCCCTTGAGTGCGTTGATCTCGCCCAGATAGTCCTCGACCTTTGCCTTCATTTCCTTCTTGCCGGCATCATCCAGAGCCTCGCCGTTTCCATCTGTCAAATCAAACTTGATGTAGCGGACACGGGCATTGTTTTCCTCATAGTACTGCTTCAGATCGTCCTCGGTAGTGCCTTCTTCGCCGTCAACGCCGTAATAATAGAGGAATACTTCGTTGGTCATATACGTATTTTCCAGAACGCTCTTGACAGAATTCTTGGAAATGCCGTTCTTCTCGTAGATCTCGCCATTGGTATCCCAGAAAGAATCAATGGTGCTCTCCACATCTTTGGACTCTTCTTCTGTCAGGGACAGATCCAGTTCGTCGAACTTCTTTTCAATTGCCACATACCGCTGGCAATATTCCAGTGCCTTGTTCTTGATCCATTCTTCCGAGCTGACACCGTCCATTTTCTGTTCTTTTACGACATTGTCGTCCTTTACGTCCAGTTCCGAATTCTGGGACTGCAAGGTCTGTGTCAGTTCCATGTACGATGCATAGGAATAGTAGATATAGATACCTGCATTGATCTGCTCGCCGTCGATTGTCATTGCATACGCAGAACCGCTGCCGACAGTGCAGCCTGCACCAGCAACAGTCATTGCGGCAGCCGCCAAAGCAGCGGCAGCCTTTTTCCATTTGAACATAGTTTTGATACCTCCGAATAAAATAAACGGTCCCGAAATGCCGGTTCAAACCGCATTCCAAGCCAGCAGCAGGACAAAGGAAACGCCGCCGAAAGCCGGAGCATTCCCCGAACTGTCTTGCCCGATACTTTTTTATTATACTATATTTTTTCGCATAAGTCCATACTTTCACGAAATTTTTTTCAGATTCTCAGAAAACTTTGATTTTCAATTGATTTCGACGGACATTTGTGGTATAGTAGGTATGTACAAAAGGGACACATAGGCAATACCGCACAAAGATTGTGCGACAGATGCGTCGTCAAATTTTTCGTCAGATGAAACAAAAAGCGGAGTGAATACTTGATGTATTCACGAGCATTTTTGTGAAATATGACGGGAAATTTGCAAGCAGATGGCGTGCAAAGTCCCCAGACGCTCTTTGTGCGGGATTGCCCATACTGAAAAGCGTTTCCCGATCCTTAGAAAGGAGTTTTTTCTATGAAAGCACTCATCACCGGAGCAACCTCCGGCATCGGAAAAGCCATTGCACAGGAAATGAGCCGCCGCGGCATCTCGCTGATCCTGACCGGACGCAACGAAGAAGCCCTGCTCCGCATGCAGGAAACCCTGCCGGTGCACACCGAGATCATTGCACTGGATCTTGCGGAAAATCAGGCACCCTTTACACTGTATGAATTTTGCAGGGACAAGCACGTAGACATTCTGGTCAACAATGCCGGCTTCGGCGTTTTCGGAAAATTTTCCGAAACAGCATTACAGGAGGAACTGGAACTGCTGCAAGTCAACGTCAGAGCCTTGCACATTCTGACAAAGCTGTTTCTGCGGGACTTCAAGAAACGCAACTTCGGAAAGATCCTGAACGTTGCCTCCAGTGCCGGATTCCTGACCGGTCCCCTGTTCTCCTCTTATTATGCTTCGAAAAACTATGTGGTTCGGCTCTCGCTGGCGATTGCGGAAGAACTCCGCCGCGAAAAGAGCCGTGTCACGATCAGCATTCTCTGCCCCGGGCCAGTGGACACCGGCTTCAACGACCGTGCCGGCGTGCAGTTCCGTGTCAAGGCACTGACACCGGAAGCCGTTGCCAAAGAAGCAGTGTTCGGGCTGCTGACAGGAAAGCTGCTGATCATTCCGGGGCTGATGATGCGTGTAGGCGTTGCCGCGTCAAAACTGGTGCCGGAAAAACTGCTCTCCCGTATCCTCTACCATGTACAGGCAGCAAAACAGCCGGAACACAAGTAAGACACACAACCACACCGCAAAGCGGCAGACGACCTCCCATGTCATCTGCCGCTTTTGTGCAAATCTCCGAAAAATTGATTTCTGCACCTTTTCACGTATAAAGGCAATACCGCACAAAGATTGTGCGACAGATGCGTCGTCAAATTTTTCGTCAGATGAAACAAAAAGCGGAGTGAATACTTGATGTATTCACGAGCATTTTTGTGAAATATGACGGGAAATTTGCAAGCAGATGGCGTGCAAAGTCGCCAGACGCTCTTTGTGCGGGATTGCCTAAAATGTTGACAAAAAAGTGACGTAATGTTATAATGTATTTATTCACTATAACAACATGTGAAATGAAACACAGAACCCACAAGAATCGGAAAGAAGGAATGAAATCAAATGAAATTCAAAAAACTCATGGCGGCAGTCACCACCGGTGTGCTTGCTGTCACCAGTCTGTCCCTTTCGGGACTGATCGGCTCCGCAGAGGTGCAGGAGCTGATGAACGACACGTTCGAAAGCGGCTACGGAGCATGGAAAGGCGTAGGCTCCTCGCTGTCCCTGTCCACGGAGCAAGCCCACAACGGCGGCACTTCCCTGTACTGCTATGACCGCACCGCCAACTGGGGTGCTCCCCGCTGCTCCCTGACCGGAATCGTGGCTGCCGGACAAAGCTACGAGATCTCTGCCAGTGCCATGTACGAGGGCAGCGGTCAGCAGAACATGGCGATCAAAATGATCTACACCGATGCCAACGGCACAGACCACTACGATCAGGTTGCCGCCGCACAGGCAACTGCTGGACAGTGGGTGGAGATGAAGGGCAACTACACCGTTCCCTCCGGTGCCACCGGCATGATCCTCTATGTGGAGATGCCGGGTGCCAATACCGACCAGACCTATTATATTGACGACGTGGTCATCAAGGGCGAAAAGACAGAGATCCAGCTGGACGACAAATTCGAATCCGACTTCGACAACAACTCCACCCAGAAGTGGAACGGCCGCGGCAGTGCCAAGGTAGAACTCTCCACCAAGTACGCCCACAGCGGCACGACCAGCCTGTATGTTTCCGGCAGAACCCAGCTGTGGAACGGTGCCACCCGCAGTGCGTCCGACATCATGGAAGCCGGCGGCTACTATAAAGTCGGCACCTACGTGCTCTATGACGGCGACCAGTACACCGACACCCAGAAATTTTCCATTAACCTGCAATACGACCTGAACGGCAAGGAAAACTACTACACCATTGCCACCGAAACTGCAAACAAGGGCGAATGGAAATACGTGGGCAGCGAATTCACCGTGCCGGAGGGTGCGACCAACTTCTATATCTATGTACAGACCGGCTACACCAGTGCCCCCAAGGAACAGGATCTCATGAACTTCTACATGGACGATGCAGTCGGCGAACACCTGCCGGATCCTGCCATTCAGGACGACATCGCTTCCCTGAAAGATGCCTATTCCGACTACTTTAAGATCGGCTGTGCCTGTGCCGGTTCGGAATTCGCACAGGGTGCCACCAAAGACCTCATCAAAAAGCACTACAACAGCCTGACACTGGGCAACGAACTGAAGCCGGACAGCGTGCTGGATCAGGCACTGTCCCAGAAGTACGTGGCAGAAACCGGCGATGACACCATGCCCCAGATCTCTCTGAACGAAGCAGACGAGATTCTGAAATTCGCCGGCGAAAACAAAATTCCGGTACGCGGTCATGTGCTGGTATGGCACAGCCAGACACCGGACTGGTTCTTCAAGGAAAACTTCGATCCCAACGGGGCATGGGTTTCCAAGGACAAGATGACCAAGCGTCTGGAAAACTACATCAAGACCGTCATGGAAACGCTGAAAAAGGATTACCCCGATGTGGAATTCTACGCATGGGACGTGGTGAATGAAGCCGCTTCCGATGCCGGCACCATTCGCGATGCCGGTTCCAACAACGAGGTCAACGGACAGTCTGCATGGGTCAAGGTCTACGGCGACCAGTCCTATATCCCGCTGGCGTTCGAATTCGCCAAGAAGTACGCACCGGCAGGCTGCAAGCTGTTCTACAACGACTACAACGAATACTCCCCCAACAAACAGGCGTACATCATCAGCGACATTCTGAAACCGCTGGTGGAAAAGAACCTGATCGACGGCGTGGGCATGCAGTCCCACATCTCCATGAGTTATCCCACCATTGATCTGTACAAGTCCGCGATGCAGCAGTATGCAGACATGGGACTGGAAGTACAGGTCACCGAGCTGGACGTTTCTGAGAAGTCCAACGAATACGCCAACCAGCTGGCACTGGCACAGCGGTATCAGGACGTGTTCAAGATGTACAAGGAAATGAAGGATTCCGGCGTGAACCTGTCTGCTGTTGTCCTCTGGGGCATCACCGACTCCACCAGCTGGATCGGCGGCTATCCCCTGCTCTTTGACAAGGACTATCAGGCAAAGCCGTCCTATTACGCCGTGATCGACACCGACTCCGAAGTAGAAAAGCTCCAGACCATGACGGCATACCGCTATGACGGCACAGATGCCGATCTGGAACGGGCATTGGAAATCGGTACGGCACAGTATCTCAGCACCAAAACCGGCAGTACCAACACTTATTTCAAGGCAGCTTGGTCTGACGAAAACATGATCGTTCGCATCTACAATCCGGCAGTTTCAGCAGATGGCAAAAACTCCTATGTTGCAATTTACGGAAACCATGTGGATTCTATGGGAGGCTTCCCAATTGCCAGCCAAACCATTACTTCCGACACGGCATATATCGACCTGAAATGGAAATCCTACAGTAATGCTGGTTGGGAACCGAAAAGCGGCAGTACCGTGCACTTAGATGTATTCAACAATGATGCTGCATGGAATTGCATTGATCTGGCAAAAAGCTTTTTTGACATGATGAATGAAAGTGAACCGATTGGCGGCGGTGCATTGCCCACCTGCGGTATCGTCACCCTCGCAGAACAGCCCAAGTATGCCGAGGCAACCAAGACCGAAACACCCATTACTATTGATGGGGACATCGATGCCGCATGGGCAGATGCCAACACCATTGATGTCAACACCTACTCCATGGGCAACGGTGCGACCGCCGTTTCCAAAATGCTCTGGGACGAGAATTACTTCTATGTGCTGACCGAAGTCACCGATCCCGTACTGAGCGTGGCAAGTGCCAACGCCTACGAGCAGGACACCGTGGAAGTATTCTTCGACGAGAACAATCACAAAACTTCCTCTTACGAAAGCGACGACATTCAGTGCCGCATCAACTACGAGAACGACAAAACCGTTACCGACGGACGTTCCACTGACGCATTCCTCTCCGGCACGAAAAAGACCGACAAGGGCTATATCGTCGAGGTGGCAATTCCGTACACCATTGGTTCGTTCCACGCTGACCAGATCGTAGGCTTTGACGTACAGGTCAACGATGACGGCACCGGCGACGGCAAGCGTACCAGCATGGCCAACTGGAACGACCTCACCGGTCAGGGCTACATCAACACCAGCGGTTTCGGTGTACTGAAACTGGTGGGTGACGGCACAGTTACCACAGACACCACTGTAACGACCACCACCACTGGTACAACTTCCACCACAACAGAAACCGTCACCTCTGCCACCACCTCCGACAGCAGCACAAACACTTCGGAAAGCGGTGAAAGCGGACTGACACTGTACGGCGATGTCAACATGGACAGCCGTGTAGACATTACCGATGCTGTTCTGCTGAACAAGGCAGTGGCAAACGTTGTCACACTGGGAAGCACCCAGAAGAAGAATGCGGACTGCGATGCCGACAGCGAGATCAGCGGCAATGATGCTGTCGTCCTGCTGAAGTTCCTGGTATCCATTATCCACACCCTGCCCAGTGCAGAATAAGCGTACACTGACAAGCAAACACGATGTAACGGTTAAAAATGAGGATAAGCCTCCCTTGAAAAGGGAGGGGGACCAGCGAAGCTGGTGGAGGGATTCTGCTGAAATCTTTTCTTTTTATTTCAGATTTCACATAAAAAATCCCTCAGTCAGCACAAAGTACGCACTTTGGGTGTCTTTTCAAGGGAGCCTGATCTGTAAAGTTTTAAAATTACAATACTAGAGAAAATTCGAAAAGCGGAGATTCCATGTACCGGAATCTCCGCTTTTTGTAATATACGATTATACGAATTTTATTTATCCGATTCTTTGTTATAGAAAAACATAACCACTGCCATAGCAATGATGATACAGTACCCCAGAATGCTCAGCCAGTCGGGAATCTGTGCAAACAGCAAAAATCCCAAGCCTGCGGCAAAAATGATCTGGGTGTAATCGTAAACGGAAATTTCCTTTGCCGGTGCATAGCAGTACGCAGAAGTGACACCGAACTGTCCGCCTGCCGCCGAAAGCCCTGCCATAACCAGACACAACAGCTGCTTCCACGTCATAGGCTCATAGCAGAACAGCAGATACGGCAATGTCACCACACAGGAAAAGGCGGAGAAGAAAAAGACGATATACGCCTTATTCTCCCCGATCTGCCCCAGACGGCGTACCATGGTATAGGCAACGCCTGCCCCGAAGCCGCCCAGTAGTCCGATCAGGGACGGAAACAAATCCGCATTGGCAAAGGTGGGCTTGATGACACACAGTGCCCCCACAAATGCCCCCAGCACGATCAGCCCCTGTTTCCAGTTCAGTTTTTCCCGCAGAAAGATCCACGAACAGAGAATTGCAAAAAACGGGGACATCTTATTCAGAATCGACGCGTCCGACAGTGCCAGATGATCGATCGCGTAAAAATTGCACAGGATCCCCAGCGTTCCCGCCGTGGCACGCAGTACCAGAAACGGCAGAGATCCCTTTTTCGGCAGAAAGCAGCCGTGTTCCCGCAGGAGCATCGCCAGTGCGAACAACAGTGCTACCAGATTCCGGAAAAAGCTTTTCTGGATAAACGGCAGATCGCCGGAGAGCCGCACAAAGGCATTCATCCATGCAAAACAAAACGCCGACAAAATGATGCAGATCATGCCCTTCTGCCGGTCAGACAAAGAACGCTTTGTCATGATTTTCATCTTCTTTCATTGACGTGTTTTATGGCTGACATAGCCGCCGGTGAACTTGGAGGACAGGAACGTCTGTTCCCCATACAGCCCGTAATAGCCGGAGAGCAGATAGCTGACAGCAATTGCCAGCAGATAATACGGAGCACCCGCCATACCGAACAGTTCAGATGCGATCATCATAGAAGCCAGCGGGCAGTTGGTCACGCCGCAGAACAGTGCCGCCATGCCTACCGCCGCACAGAGAGAGGGCGAAATTCCCAGCAAGTGCCCGAACAGACAGCCAAACGTTGCCCCAATGAAAAAGGAAGGTACGATCTCGCCGCCCTTAAAGCCGCCGCCCAATGTCAACGCCGTGAAGATCATCTTCGCCAGAAACGCATACCAGACCACCTGCCCTGCCACGGCACGCCGCATCACCTCGCCGCCAATGCCCAGATAGTCCTGATTATGTACCAGCAACGCCAGCACCCAGAGCACACCGCTTGCCGCCAGAATCCGCAGATATGGATTTATGCAATACTTTTTCAGGAAGTGCTCCGTCTGGTGCAGCAGCACACAGAACAGAATGCTCACCGCCGCACAGCAAACGCCCAGCAGCAAAATTTTCAACGCCGGCACCACCTGAAACGCCGGAATTTCCCCGATCGTATACTTCGCCAGCGGAATGCCGCATTTGCCCGCCAGCCACGAAGCCGTCAGAGAAGCAATGGTACAGGGCACCAGTGCCGCATACCGCATGGCACCGACACACACCACTTCCATGGCGAAAACCGGTGCCGCAATGGGCGTGCGGAAAATTGCCGAAAACGCTGCCGACATGCCGCAGAGCATCAGCACCTGTTTATCCCGTTCCGCCAGACGGAACACCCGTCCCAGCACACTGCCCACACTGCCGCCCAGCTGCAACGCCGCACCTTCCCGTCCGGCACTGCCGCCGCAGAAGTGGGTCACTACGGTGGAAATGAAAATCAGCGGTGCCATTTGCATAGGCAGTTCCGTTTCTGCCCGCAGCGAAGCCAGCACCATATTGGTGCCCTTGTCGTTCTGGTCGTGACTGATGCGGTACAGCCACACGATCAGCAGACCGCCGGCGGGAAGTGTCAGCACTGTCCACCAATGCCCCGTCCGGAATGTCGTCACCCACTGTATGGCATACACAAAAGCAATCCCGATAAATCCCACCAGAACGCCCATCAGCACAGAGTAAAACACCCACCGCAGCAGCAGCCGCAAATGGGAAAGAATGTGGATACCGCTGTGCAGCAGCCGTCCTTTCCAGTGGGAAAGAAAACGTTCCCTTGAACGCATACCATTCCTCCTGACACAAACGCAATCCTCCGGAAAGTCATGCTTTCCAGAGGATTTCCGTCCAATTTTATTTGCAAGATATTTGCAAGGAAAGTGATTTCCTTAAGGCAACACCGCACAGAGCTTGTACGTAAGATGCCTTAATAGTTCTCAGCCTTGACCTGAAAATAGGACTGCGGGTGCTGGCAGACCGGACAGACCTCCGGAGCCTTTTTGCCTACGACAATGTGACCGCAGTTGGCACATTCCCAGATGACATCGCCGTCCTTGGAAAAGACGCAGTCGCCCTCGATATTGGCGAGCAGCTTGCGATAACGTGCTTCGTGTTCCTTCTCGATCGCACCCACCGCCTCAAACAGTGCCGCGATCTGTGTGAAGCCCTCTGCCTTTGCCTGCTCCGCGAACTCGACATACATATCTGTCCACTCGTAGTTTTCGCCGGCAGCCGCATCTTTCAGGTTCTCCGTTGTTTCCGGCATCACGCCGCCATGCAGCAGCTTGAACCAGATCTTCGCGTGTTCCTTTTCATTGTTGGCAGTTTCCTCGAACAGCTTGCCGATTTGCACATAACCGTCTTTCTTTGCCTTGGAAGCGTAATAATTATACTTGGTGAATGCCTGTGATTCGCCGGCAAATGCCGCCAGCAAGTTTTTTTCCGTCTGTGAACCTTTCAGTTCTGCCATGATATGACCTCCTTTTTATCTTGGAGAAAGCAAAACAAAACTGTTGCATACAAACAGGTTTTATTCCGCATTTTTCCTATGTGGTTCTTCGGTGGTTTTCAGCTGTGCCCGCTGTTCCGCCGCCTTTCGACAGGCGGGACACAATCCGGAAAAGACAATGTGATGGGATTCCACCAGAAAATCCTCGCAGCCTACGATCTTGCTGCACAGGTCGCTCTGATAGGGCATGTTCACATCGAACACCCGATTGCAGCTGCGGCATTCCAGATGATAGTGGGGCTTGGTGTTGAAATCGAAACAGTCTGCCCCGTCCGGAATGGGAATGTGCAGGATCTCGCCCTGCTCTGACAGGATCTTCAGATTCCGGTAGACCGTCGCCTTGCTGATCAGCGTGTTCTCTGCGGCGATCTCCCGAAAGATCTCGTCTGCCGTAGGGTGATTGTGCATTCGCCGTACCGTTTCCAGCACCAGACGACGCTGAAGCGTATTGCGATTTTTCATAAAAATCAATCCTTTAAGCCGAGCATATACAAGATATGCTCTAATAGTATCAGTTCTTAATTAACATTATATACTATCTGATTCGACTTGTCAAGAGATTTTTCTGAAAAGGCAACACAACAACATCATTTCCCTTCTTTTATTGTCGCCGGTTTCCGGAAGATTATACAAAAAAGCCTGCCTTGACAAAAAGCAAGACAGGCTCGATACCACAAATTACGCTTTACGGCAATACCGCACAAAGATTGTGCGACAGATGCGTCGTCAAATTTTTCGTCAGATGAAACAAAAAGCGGAGTGAATACTTGCTGTATTCACGAGCATTTTTGTGAAATATGAGAGTCTGTTTCGTATCTGACGCATGCAGATTGCGTCGTCAGATTTTTTGAGAGATGAAGGGAAAAACGGAGAAAATCCTTTGTGGATTTTCGAGTATTTTCCCGAAATATCTCGGAAAATATGCACGCAAGATGCGTGCGAGAAGATACGAAACAGGCTCTGACGGGAAATTTGCAAGCAGATGGCGTGCAAAGTCGCCAGACGCTCTTTGTGCGGTATTGCCTTACGCTTCGTCCGGTGTCAGGGAAACCGATTCCCCGTTCAGAATCTTATTGGAAGTCCGCATTGCACACATTTTTCCGCACATGGAGCAGGTATGACGATCCTGCGGCGGACGGCTCTCGAAATAATCCCGAGCCTTTTCGGGATCGATTGCCTGAGCAAACATGCCCTCCCAGTCAATCGCACAGCGAGCTTTGCTCATGGCGTTGTCCCAATCTCGTGCCCCCGGAATGCCCCGTGCCAGATCGGCAGCATGTGCGGCAATCTTCGAAGCCACGATGCCGTCCCGCACGTCCTGCAGATCCGGCAGGCGGAGATGCTCTGCCGGTGTGACATAGCACAGGAAATCCGCACCGCTCATGGCAGCAATGGCACCGCCGATCGCAGCTGTGATGTGGTCATATCCCGGAGCAACATCTGTTACCAGCGGCCCCAGCACATAGAACGGAGCACCATAGCACAGCCGCTTTTGCAGCTTCATGTTGGCAGCGATCTCGTCCATGGTCATATGTCCCGGCCCTTCTACCATTACCTGTACGTCGCGTTCCCACGCACGCTTGGTCAGGGCACCCAGTTCCACCAGTTCACTGATCTGTCCCGCATCAGTGCTGTCCGCATTGCAGCCCGGACGCAGAGCATCACCCAGACTGATGGTCACGTCATATTTCCGCAGAATGTCCAGCACGTCGTCATAGTATTCGTAGAACGGGTTTTCGTTGCCGGTCATCTCCATCCACGCGAACAGCAGCGAGCCGCCGCGGGAAACAATATTGGTGGTACGCTTCTGCCGCTTGAGAGCTTCCACCGCACGGCGGTTGATGCCGGCGTGAATGGTCTGGAAATCCACACCCTCTTTGGCATGTGCCTCCAGCACTTTCAGGAAGTCCGTTGCCTTGATGTCTGCCAAATCTTTTTCCAGATAGCCAATGGCATCATACATCGGCACGGTGCCGATCATTGCCGGCGACATTTCGATCAGCTGTTTCCGGAAAGTATGGGTCTTTCCGTAGTTGGACAAGTCCATGATCGCTTCGCACTGAAACTGAATTGCCAGCTTGACCTTTTCGAACTCTGCCGTGTAATCGTGGCAATCTCCGGAGATGCCCAGATTCACGTTCATTTTCGTCCGCAGTCCCTCGCCGATGCCGTAGGGGTGCAGGCTCTTGTGGTGGATATTTGCCGGAATGCAAATGGTACCCTTTGCCACCCGCTGCCGGATCAGTTCCGGCTCCAGATGTTCTTCCTTGGCAACAGTTTCCATTTCCGGTGTCAGAATGCCCTGTTTTGCGGCATCCATTTGTGTTGCATATGCAGCCATGTATTCTATTCCCTTCTTTTATGTAATATGATCTTTCTTTAAGCAATACCGCACAAAGAGCGTCTGGCGACTTTGCACGCCATCTGCTTGCAAATTTCCCTTCAGAGCCTGTTTCGTATCTTCTCGCACGCATCTGTCGCACAATCTTTGTGCGATATTGCCTTTAAAATTGCATAGTTATGTGCAATCGGTCCGTGTCCGTGTCCCAGCGACAATCCTGCCGCAATGGCACCGCTGATATATGCCTTTCCGCGGCGGACGCTTTCTTCCAGCGAAGCCCCCTGTGCCAGAAAAGATGCAATCGCCGAGGACAGGGTGCAGCCGGTGCCGTGGGTGTTGGGGGTATCCGTCCGCTGTCCGGAAAACCACGTGGCAGTGCCCGCCGCATAGAGCAGGTCGTTGCAGCTGCCCACGCTGTGTCCGCCTTTCAGCAGCACGGCAGTGTGATAGGTTTCGGACAGCTGTCGGGCTGCCTGCTCCATTTGCGGCGGCGAAGTGATGCTTGTTCCGGTCAGCTGTTCTGCTTCCGGCAAATTGGGAGTCAGCAGTTCCGCCAGCGGAAACAGCTGTTCCGTCAACGCCTGCTGTGCCTGCTGTTTCAGCAGCGGGTCACCGCTGGTGGCAACCATGACCGGATCCACCACCACATGGGGCAGCTGATACTGTGCCACTGCTTCTGCAATGGCGAGGATCTGCGGCGTATCGTACACCATGCCCACTTTGACGGCAGCCGGCGGAATGTCCTCACAGACCGCTGCAATCTGCTGCTTTAAAAATTCTGCCGGAACAGGACAAATGCCCTGCACCCCCAGCGTGTTCTGTGCAGTCAGTGCTGTAATGGCACTCATGCCGAAACAGCCCAGCATGGTCATGGTTTTCAGGTCTGCCTGAACGCCGGCACCGCCGCTGCTGTCACTGCCGGCAATGGTCAAAACCGGAGCAATCGTCATCTTCCCTGCTCCTTCTGCTGAAACGGTGCAGTCAGTTCCCGCATTGCCTGTGCGGCAGCTTCCACGTTCGGCTGTCCGAACACCGCGGAAACCACTGCCACGCCGTCAATGCCGGTATCGTACAGCTTCGGGATATTCTGGGCATTGATGCCGCCGATCGCCACCACCGGAATGGACACTGCCTGTCGAATATCGCAGAGTACATCATGGGGCAGAAAAGTGGCATCGTGCTTGGTCTGGGTGCTGAACACAGCACCGCACCCCAGATAGGTTGCTCCGTCCCGTTCTGCCTGTAACGCTTCTGCCACATTGTGGGCACTGGTTCCGATGATCGCCTGATCTCCCAGAATCTCCCGTGCCTGCTGGATCTTCATGTCCCGCTGTCCCACGTGCACGCCGTCTGCACCGAGGATTTTTGCCGCTTCTGCGTCATCGTCGATAATGCAGGGAATTCCCGCATCACGGCACAGCTGCAAAATGGGATATGCCAGCTCAATTCTCCGTTTGGTGGTACAGTTTTTTTCCCGAATCTGAAGCATGGTAATGCCGCCGGCAATGGCACGCTTTACCTGTTCCGCCAGATCTGCCGCCGGTGCAGTCACCGCGTACAGCTGATAGATCATTGGGTTTTGTTGCATTGAAATTCTCCTTTCTGTCAGGCAGCACCGCACAAGCTTTGTGCGGTGTTGCCCTAAAGAAAAAGCGTACCGCAAAGGCACGCTTTTCCACAAAATATCGTGTGTCGTTCCCTTCGTTGGCATTATCCAAATCAGGTGCGGTCGAGATGTCTGCATCTCCTCTCAGCCCACGCACAGCAAGCTCCCGTGTATCATGTTGTTCCAGTAATTGTTCCGGTTTCAGACCGTGTTCGCCGAAGGCTTCCGGCGAAACCGTGCCAGCATGTGCCGGGCACCCAGCCCGAAAAACTCCAGCATTGCCGCATACTTATCCACAAAAGTAATGGCATAGCTTTCCTTATAGTGGGGCATGCGGTGAGTCAGCGGCCACATGTGCTTTTCGATCATGTCCCGTTCCCGCGGGTTCAGGGCAAACCGGACTGCCGCATTCTGCATGGCAACTTCCGGATGATGTGCACTGTGGGACTTCTGGTTGGGAGAATCGGAACGGTCATAATCCGCTGTTTCATAAAAGTACAGATCATGAAGCAGCCCTGCTCTTGCTGCCGAAACCGCGTCCCAGTGGAAAAAGCGGCAGAGCAGGTAGTTATAATAGGAAACATTCAGGCTGTGCTGAAACCGTGTGGTATAATGATGATGACGAAACTGTTTCAACGCCTGTACATCTGCATGTTCCAAGATGTCTGCGACCAGCATGTAATATGCCTGCCGCGTCAGTTCTTTTTTCGAGCCTGTTGCATGAAGCAATACACGGCACCGTCCTTTCTGCAATTCCGCAAAGAACCATAGGTGCACCCGTTTGTGCAGCCTACCTCTATTTTAGTGTAACAGATTTCATATGATTTGTCAAGGGAATTTTTATGGCAGCACACACCTCAAAGCCTCTCCATTCGAAAAAATCCGACAAAAACCCCATTTGTATCTTGCACAACCTGTTCTGTCATGCTATAATAGAGAAAGCAATATTGTTTTATTTTGTCTTTATCGAAAGGAACGTACTATGTCAGTTCGAAAATCGCTACGCTGTTTCAGCATTCTTCTCGCGGCAGTCTGTATCCTGCCGCTTTGCACCGGTTGTTCCATACCATTTCTGGAACAGGAAGAAAGCGACGGCTCCGGCTATCTGTTTACCGCCAGCCTTGCTGCCAATCCCAAAAGTCTGGACCCCCAGTCTGCCACCGATGCCGCTTCGAAAACCATTATCGAAAACCTCTACGAGGGGTTGGTGGAGCTGGACGAAAACGGCTCTCCGCAGCTGGCGGCAGCGGAAAACTACACCGTTTCTCCGGACGGACTGACGTACACTTTCACGCTGAAAAGCGACCGCTTCTGGTTCTATGATGCCAATGCGGACGATGTCGTGGACGACGACGAAAAGTGGCAGGTCACTGCGGACGACTACGTCTATGCGTTCCAGAGAATCTTTGATCCGCAGACCCAGTCCCCCTATACCAGCATGTTCTCCTGTCTGCAAAATGCCGATGCGGTGCAGAGCGGACAGCTGACACCAGAGGAGATCGGTGTCCGTGCCGTCAGCAGTACGGTGCTGCAATTTTCCCTGTCCCGTCCGGACGCAGAATTTTTCAGCAATCTCGCTTCCACTGCCGCCATGCCATGCAGCGAAACCTTTTTCCAGCAGACCAAAGGCAGATACGGACTGGACAAGGATTCTGTTGCCTCCTGCGGGGCATTCTATCTCCGCCTGTGGTTCTACGACCCCTACGGCAACCAAAACCAGATCTTCATGCGTCGCAATTCTGTCAACGCCGAAGCACGTCGGGTGTACCCCACCAATCTGACATTCCAGATTCGGAAAAGCAACAACGAAACCGCCGCAGATTTTTCCAACGGCACAGCAGACCTGTTTATCAGCCCCGTTTATCAGGCACAATACATGGAGAGCAGCAACTATGCCGTCACCGCCAGCCGTGCCACTACGCTGGGACTGATCTTTAACCCAAACGATGCTGCTTTTTCCAACCACAAGATTCGCCAAGCCCTTTCCATGGGCATTAACCGTGCCAACATTGGCAAGAACTCCAACGGTGATCTGCTGCCGGCATACGGACTGATCCCACCGGCAATCCACTGGAACGGCACCGCCTACCGCGACAGCTGTCCGGAGGCACAGACTGCCTATGATGCCAATGCTGCCCTTGCCCTGTTTCAGGAGGGCATGCAGGAGATTGGCAAGGAATCGCTGGATTCCACCAAGATCCTGGTCTGCTCGGCTCTGATGGACTGCGAAAATCTCCACGACATCATTCAGACATGGCAGGAGGTTTTCGGTTTTTACATCGGCATTGAAGAAGTTTCCGAGTCGGACTACTGGAAACGGCTCGCCGACCAGACCTATACCGTTGCAGTCTACGGCATCACCGCCGGTTATGACAGCCCCGTCGGTGTGCTGGATCAGTTTTACTCCCGCACCAACCAGTTCTATTACGCCAACGGCTCTGTCGATGCGGCGATCAACGCCCTGCACCAGTGCAGTTCTGCGGAAGCACTGCAGCAGCAGTGTGCACAGCTGGAGCAGACCATTCTGAACGAATCCTGTTTCCTGCCGATCTTCTACAAGAACCAGTACTGCATCACCAAGAGCAGCAACAAAGACATTGGCTACGATCCGTTTTCCGGTGCACTGAATTTCCGGAACGCCAAGCATTTTGAATAGTTCCAGAAATTTCCTTGTTCCCTTTTGAGCTCTGCTGCATACAATAAGAATACCAGCAGGGCCTGCTTTGAAATAGATGCTGCTTATCAGCAAAGGGCTGCTGCCGGCAATGTGTTTTCCGCACATGTCGGCAGCAGCCCTTTTTATAGCACCGCACAAGCTTTATTCCGTATTTTCTTAATCGTCCCCGCGGTCTTTTTCCCGCAGGCGTTTTTCAATGCGTTCCCGATCTCTCTGGGAAATGCCATTGGTCTGTTTCAGCTTCCGCAGTTCCGCTTCGGTTTTTCCATAGAAGTCCTTGGGATTCCGGTCGTTGTCGTTTCGCATATCTGCTGCCTCCTATGCCTTTTTGGTCTTCCAGTTCTGCAAATCATTTTCGAACCGGTTCACCTGATCGTGTCTGCCCACCACTGCCAGAATATCCGGTGCCCGCAGAACGGTCTGCGGCGTGATGTTTACAGTCACTTCTTCGCCACGCTTCAATGCGATGATGTTCAGCCCGTACCGCTGCCGCACATTCATTTCCTGTACGGTCATCTCCTTTGCAGATTCGGGAATGGAAATTTCAGTAATGCTGATGTCATCGTTCAGGGCAATGTACTCCATGACGCGGGGAGCCAGCAGCCGGTTTGCCAGACGAATCCCCATTTCCCGTTCCGGATATACCACTTCAGCACCGATCTTTTCCAGAACGCTGCCCTGTTCCTCGGTCAACGCCTTGGCAATGACATGGGGCACACCCAGCTGCAAGACGATCATCGAGGTCAGAATGCTCACTGCCAGATTGCCGCCGATACCGATAATGACTGTATCGCAGTTCTGAATGCCCACATTCCGCAGGTTTTCCTTGGACAGATCTGCCATCAGATAGGCGTTGTCCGTAAACGCCACCGCATCATTGATCACCGTTTCGCTCTTGTCAATGACGATCAGGTCTTTTCCGGATTCCGCTAGACGTTTCGCCAGTGCAAAGCCAAACCGTCCCAGTCCGATCACAGCATATAATTTTTCTTTTTTCGAAGAATTTCTCATATTATTCACGCTCCTGTTATTATCCCACAGAAATAGTTTCTTCCGGTCTTAAAATCTCGCTGTTTCTTCTGCCCTGCACAATCCACAGCGTTGCCACCGTCAGCGGTCCCAGCCGCCCGATGTACATCGTCAAAATCAGAACCAGCTTGCTCAGACCGGACAGTCCACCGGTCAGCCCGCAGGAAAGCCCCACGGTCGCAAAGGCAGAGGTGGTTTCCACCAGCACCTGAATGAACGAAGCATCTGGTTCCAGCATACACAGCAGAAATGTTGAAACCAGCACCACAGACAACCCCATCAGAAAAATCATCAGAGCCTTATCCCGCACTTCCTGCGAAAACCGCCGCCGGAACACAGTGGGGTGCTGATTTCTGGTATAGGCGATCGCCGACCAGATGCAGACGAACAGCGTAGTCACCTTGATGCCGCCGCCGGTAGAGCCGGGAGCTGCTCCCACAAACATCAGCAGAACCATGCAGAGCAGCGAGGCGTTGGAGAAGTCCCCCAGATCATAAATGGAGAACCCTGAAGTCCGCGTCACGGCACTATAGAAAAAGGACTGCACCCATGTCAATCCATGCTGTGTGGCGTGGAGCAGCAAAGTGCCTACTGTCAGCAGCAGCACAGTCATGGTCAGCACTACCTTGGTGTGCAGCGAAAACCGCCGGAACCGCCGTTTCTGTGCGATGTTCAGCATCACCACAAATCCCAGTCCGCCACAGATCGTCAGTGCCGAGGTCAGCAGCAGCATGGGCACGTGGTTCCGGTACACCGCAAGGCTGCTGCCGCCGATCAGGTCAAAGCCGGCATTGTTGAATGCGGAAACAGAATGGAACACACTGAGCCACACCGCCTTTCCCACCGGATAATCCTGCACAAAAATCGGAAAGGACAGCACGGCTCCCGCACCCTCAATGCCAAATGTCACCATCAGCATCACTTTCAGCAGCCGCAGAATGCCCTGAAAGCTGGGCTGGTTCAAAGATTCCTTGATCAGTGTTCGTTCCCGAATGCCGATCTTCTTGCCGGTCAACAGGATGATGCCTACACCCAGCGTGGTGATTCCCATGCCGCCGATCTGGATCAGCAGCAAGAGGACTGCCTGTCCGAATCCGGAAAGCACTGCATTACACTGAATCGAGGAAAGGCCAGTGATGCACACGCCGCTTGTGGCAGTGAACAGGGCATCGATAAAAGACAGCGACTGCCCCGACTGGTGCGAGATCGGCAGCATCAGCAAGCCCGTTCCCAACAAAATCAAAAAAGCGAATCCGGCGGCGATGACACGCCCCGGCGTAAAAAAACGATTCCATCTCATATGCTGTTCTCCTTAAAAGAAAAAGCCGGCACACACTGTCCGTGTACACCGGCTTTTTTCGAAATGCATTCAGTCCAAATCCATCGTCATACTTCAAACGCCAAAGCCATTTTTCCGAATACAAAATCACAGGTTTACTGTGCAGTATCTTCTGTTTCTGCACTTCCCGCAGCGGCATCGGTTTCCTCCGAAGAAACCGGTTCGGCAGTGGTTTCATACACCTCTGCCGGTGCAGCCTGAGCCGACTTGCGAGCCTCACGCTCTGCCTGTTCTGCTTCTCTTGCTGCACGGCGTGCAGCCTCTGCTGCTTCTGCCTCTGCTTTCCATTTGCCATAGGACTCGTTCTTATGGCCGCACTCCGGACAGAACTTCTGCCCGTCGTTGACCTTAGAACCGCATTCCGGACAAATGCTTGCGTTGTCCAGCCCTGCAAGTTCCGACTTCAGCACATCGATCTGTGCGATCAGGTCAGAAGCCTGCTGGAACAGACCTTCGTACTGCTCCTCCGGCTGGCACTGGTTCTCCACATAATAGCGGGAACCGATTTCCTGATAAATGGTCTGGAGCGACTCATTACAGCTGTTGATCATGCGGCGTACCCGTGCACGGGCAGTCGCCTTCTTGGAAGTATCTGCAACTTCCCTCGCCATTTTTCCCACGTCGTCGCTCATTTTCCGAAACTGATCACGAAAATCCATTTTATTCTCCTCCACAAAAGCGTTCTGCTGATTTTGATCCGATCATTGTTATTGTATGACAGTCCCCTGCCATTTGATTCCCGAAACACAACTTCAAAGCAACGTTTCAAAACAAGCAGTCTGCCCTATGGTATTATTCGATTTTTTAAGGAAACACTGAATAAAGCTTGTGCGTAAGATGCGTAATCAGATTTTTCGACAGATTGTACAGAAATTTCGCAGGCAGACTGTATGTCTGGCAAGGGATTTCTGGGCAATATGACGGAAAATCTGCACGCAGATTGCGTACAAAGCCGTCAGGCGGGCTTTATACAGCGGTTCCTTACCCGCAAACATATGCGAATCTGGCACTGCGAAGTCCCAGAGTGCTTCTGAATGCGTCGCCGTTTACTGTTTTCTGACCGTCGATGTTTACCGAACGGACATAGCCGCTGTCGCCGACTTCCAGCCGGATCCAGTTGGACGGATTTGCTGAAAGAGAAACGCCATAGGCATTCTGAATACGGGAGCGTACTTCGTCCACAGACATATAGGTGACCACACCATAATAAGGATCGTATTCCGCATCGTATTCACTGGGGACACTGACCAGATAATCATACTGTCTGCCCCAGATGTCTGCCGCACTGGCAGTCGCACCGCCGCTGGACGCACCATAAACTGTCAACGCATAGCTTCCGTCATAATACAGTGCCTGTCCGGCGACTGCGGAAACTGCATCGATCACATTCTGCGGCGGATTCGGTTTCAGGATCACATTGTTGACACTGCCGCCGTTAAACATGATGTATGTATAAGCGGCGATCGCCTGTGCCTTCATGGCTTCCGGATGCATGGTAGAACTCATCTCGTTGTATACGATCTGAGAAATAATATCCACATAGCTGCCGGTAACACCGTTGGCAGTCACGGTGCTGCCTGCACCTTCCTGCACCAGTGTGGTTCCGGGGAAGTAGTGGAACAAAATCGACTGATAGTCATAACCGCCGTAAGTGGCGTAATTATTCGCACCGTTCTGGCTCATGCCAACACAATGTCCATATCCATAAGTGGTAAATGCAAACTGACCGGCACTGACAGATGCTGCCATAGAGGCGGCTGCACCGATGTTTGCACTGCCCTCTGTGCCGGAAGAACCGATCGGCACGGTGACTTCTTTCAGCGCTGTCGCATTCTGAATTGCCGCAGCCTGTTCTTCCGACGGTGTAACTTCTTCATACTGAACCAAAGATAAGCTGGAATCGTAATCTGAAATTTCAGCTTTCCACAAAGTATCGTCGCTTTCGTTTGCCGCAGTTGTCGTGTCAGTGACAGCAGTACTAGTACCTGCTGTTTCTGTTTCCGGCACTGCATAGGCACTGACGGCACAGGTTCCTGCCAGCAGTGCTGCAACTGCAAGTGCAATACCCATTTGTGGGTAACGTATTTTCATATCAAAACTCCATTTTTACCGACAAAATGCCGGGTAGTAAAAGGCGATTCTCATCGCCCGAAAGCCGCAGACATTGCTGCCGCGGCTTTCTGCTGCACAGCAGTACCGTCTAGGTCAAGCCCTCCGGTCGTGTCACTCCTGTGCAGCGGCGGTTTCACTGCTGCCGCCCTGAATGGTTTTCAGCATGGACGCAGTATCTTCGCCGTCGCGAAGCCGGCGTGCCACGATGACAAACCGTGAGTTATCCTCATCGGAATAGCAGGTGGAGAGCGTCAGCAGGCTGTCCCCATACTGCACGTCAATGGGATTGTCGATCATATTCTTCGCGTTGACAGAACCCATGAAGCTGTCAAATGTGGTCTTGTCGTCCAGTTCCTCCATTTGCCAGTACTTGAAATCTGAATCCGCATTGCCGCTGGTAATAATCAGACCAACCATGACATACGTATAGTCCGCATAGTTGGAGCTGAATGTGATAAACGGTGCTTCCTTGTAATAGGACGGGTTCTGACGGTACTGCCGCAGAGAGCCGAACATGGTGTTGTCTGCCATGTTGTGACCGTACAGGACAATGTTTTCCGACCACTGATCCGGATAGGCACCGAACGAATCAGTGCAGTCCATGAATACAGTGCCGGCACGGAATTCCTGTCCGTCAAAGCCGTGATCCAGATAATATTCATTATCCGCAGTCTGTACCACAGGGTTGTCCACCTGTGTACCGTCAATGGTGATATAACCGACCGTATCCGGATTCTGAGCCAGCAGCTTTTTAGCACGCTCTGTCAGTTCCGGTGCCGCAGTTGCGGCCTCCGTCGGTGCCTCTGTGGCAGGTGCAGAAGTTGCAATGCCCGCGTTCTGATCGATCTGTTCTCCGCAGCCTGTGGCAAAGAGAGAAAAGACCAATGCTCCGGCGACTGCACCGATTTGCCATTTCTTCATATTCGAATTCCTCATTTCCATTATCGCCCTTCTGCATCAACCGTAAGGAGCAAAAGGGGCATCAGGGTTGTATGTCTTTTCATTCCACAAATAATACACATTGGGCCATTTGATGTTGGGATTGGGTATGCTGCCGGCGATTCGCTCGTTGGGATCCTCGCCGTCCCGCACACGCCGTGCCACGATCACCAGACGTGCCGTATCAAAGGCATTATTGCAGGTGGAAAGTGTCAGCAGCTGGTCGCCGTATTTCACATCTACATTCGTGATGCGGAGCGTCCGCCGCTTGACTTCGTTGACATAGTTATAAAATTCTGTTTCATCTGCAAAATCAATTGCGTTCCAGTAGTCAAAACGAGTGTCCGTCGTATCCTCGGCATCTGCAATAAAGTAGCCGAAGATCTTATACTGGTAGGTTTCGTAATTGGAATTCAGCGAGATCAGCGGATGTTCATCATAATAGTTTTCATCGGTACGGTAATATTTTAGCGTACCAAACATGGAAAGGTCACGCATGTTGTGCCCGTAGATGATCAGGTTGTCCGAATTCGGCGTTTGCAGGGTGCCGTCCTCACCCACGTCATCGAACGAACAGCGGTAGTCCAGAAAGATCGAGCCCGGCTTGGAATCCTCTTTCTGCACATTCCGGTAGAGATAGTACTCATTTCCCGGCTCATCGTCCAGATGGTGCAGCACCGGATAATCCACTTTGGTACCCGGAATCGAGATCCAGCCGTTGATCTCTGAATTCATCGCCAGCAGGTCTGCCGCACCCGGCAGCAGCGTGTAGATCTTTTCCGTAGGTTCTTCTGATTCCGGCTGCGGCTGAGTGAGTTCCGTGGTCTGGGTGGCAAAGTTGGCGTGATACGCCGAACCAATGTCATCATACATCTTGTCTGCACGGAAAATGTCCACAAAGTACAGCACGATCAGGACAACGCACACCAGAAACACTGCCGCGGAAAACAGGAAAATACTCTTTCGCACCACTTCGCCTCCCGAATCTCCCCGCTGCGGAAACAGATCCAGCATCTTCTGCCCGAACGTTTTCTTCTTCGGTTTCGGGGACACGCGGGACGGTGGCGGCGGATATTTTTCCGGATGTTCTTTCTGGTCTTTGACCTGTCGGATCTGATATGCCACCCGCAGGGAAACCGCTTCTTCTTCCTCTTCCTGTGCAATGTGGAACAGCGTTGTCCGAATCGCCTTGATCTTGTCTTTCGGTTCGCTGGGCGTTTTGCTCTTGGCTTCGCCTTTTTCTGAAGAATCGGTTTCCGGTTCTTCCGACAGCACAGTCCAGGAACACTCTGCTCCCCCGGCTTCCGGCGGTGCCGGTGTTTCCGAAGATTCCGCAGATGTTACAGCGGTTTTTTCTTCTTCCTGCATTCTGTTTCCTCCATCAGGATCCGTTCTGCGACACCGAATATGCACACAGCGGCTCCATGACGGATCTCCTCCCGCGTGTGCAGACCGTATCGCCAAAGCTGCAGGTGCATGACATATTCCTGTTTGCCGTACAGGATCCCTGCATAGACTGTCCCCACTGGCTGTTCCGGCGTTCCGCCGCCGGGACCGGCAAGTCCCGTCACTGACAGACACAAATCCGCCTCCGCCTGTGTTCGCAGTCCCTGCACCATGGCAGAAGCCACTTCTGCACTGACCACGCCTTTTTCGGCGATCAGTTCTGCCGGAACGCCCAGCAACTTGGTTTTCATGCGTTCCGCATAGGTACAAAGTCCCAGTTCAAACACATGGGACGCTCCCGCAACAGAAGTGATCTTCTGGGACAACAAACCGCCGGTACAGCTTTCCGCCGTAGCGACTGTCTGATGTTCTCCATCTAGTAATTGTACAATATGTGCAAGGGTTTTGTCAAGTACTTTTTCTGTATCCTGATAGACACGACACAATTTTTTTTCATCTAATAACGTATATGCCATATTCCACAGCACCTTTCCATTCCGCCGGTTCGGCAATCACACTTTGTGCGGCGTTTTTCTAAGAAAAGAAAAGTTTCAGAGCCCGTCCCTACAAAAATTTTCTGTGGTTTTTAAGACAGCTCGAACACTTTCATCGTTGTGCCTTCCACAGCCTTGTTGACCATTTCTGTAAAATCGAACTTGCCCTGTGCCTTTTCCACTTCCTCCAGGGACGGTCTGACCTTGGGGTGCTTCGGAGTGAACACGGTGCAGCAGTCTTCATAGGGCAGCGTGGAGGTTTCGAATGTGCCGATCATGCGGGCAGTTTCTACGATCTCGGTCTTGTCCGAACCGATCAGCGGGCGGAATACCGGAATCCTGCTGACTGCATCGGTGCAGGCAATTGCCTGCATGGTCTGGCTTGCCACCTGTCCCACGCTCTCGCCGGTAATCAAGGCAAGGCAGTTGTCCTTTGCCGCGATTTTCTGGGCGATCTCCATCATCAGCCGCCGCATGATGACAGTGAAATATTCCTCCGGACAATACTTCTTGATCGCCTTCTGAATCTCCGTAAACGGTACGCAGAAAAAGGCGATGTTTCCGCAGTACGGAGTCAGTTCCTGACAGAGCTGCTCCACCTTTTCCTGTGCACGGTCGGAGGTATACGGCGGGCTGACATAGTGAATGGCAGAAATGTGTACGCCGCGGCGTGCCATACGATAGCCGGCTACAGGGCTGTCGATACCGCCGGACAGCAGGAGCAGTGCCTTGCCGCTGCTGCCCACCGGCAGACCGCCGGCACCTTTGAGATTTGCACCGTGTACGAATGCGTGCGTGTCGCGGATCTCTACCATAACAGTCACGTCCGGATGACGTACATCAACAGACAGGTGCGGATACGCATCCAGCAGAATGCCGCCCAGTTCCGCACAGATCTCCGGCGATTTCAGCGGGAACGCCTTATCTGCCCGCTTCGCCTCTACTTTAAATGTCTTTGCTCCCAGCAGAACTTCTTCCAGATAAGGCACCGCCTTGGCGGAAATGTCCTCCATGGTCTTTTCGCAGACACAGGCACGGCACAGAGCCGCGATGCCGAACACACACTGCAAATGCTCCAGCACCTCGTCCAGATCGATGTCCTCCGACAGCGGTTCCATATAAATGGTGGACTGGGCACGGTTCAGCTTGAATGCACCAAACTTTTTCAGACGGCGACGCAGGTTCTTCATCAGAATGTCCTCGAAAGTACCGCGGTTCAGCCCTTTCAGTGCCATTTCTCCGTATTTTGCCAAAATCAATTCTTTTGCCATTGGTTTTCTCCTTCTATGGAAACACTGCATCAAGCCGCCTGGCGGGGCTTATCCGTGTTTTCCGGTATTTCAGGCAATACCGCACAAAAAGCGTCTGGCGACTTTGCACGCCATCTGCTTGCAAATTTCCCTTCAGAGCCTGTTTCGTATCTTCTCGCACGCATCTTGCGTGCATATTTTCCGAGATATTTCGGGAAAATACTCGAAAATCCACAAAGGATTTTCTCCGTTTTTCCCTTCATCTCCCAAAAAATCTGACGACGCAATCTGCATACGTCAGATACGAAACAGACTCTCATATTTCACAAAAATGCTCGTGAATACATCCAGTATTCACTCCGCTTTTTGTTTCATCTGACGAAAAATTTGACGACGCATCTGTCGCACAATCTTTGTGCGGTATTGCCTTCAGCATTTCTGCCGTATCAGTGCATCAGTTCTTTCTGTGCGTCCCCCAGTCCCTGTACCAGTGCCGCAATGTCCTCCTCTGTGTTCTCTGCACAGAAGCTGATTCGCAGGGCACTGTCCACCTCTGCGGGCTTTGCCCCGAATAATTCCAGTACGCCGCTGCTGGCTCCCTTGGAACATGCCGAGCCGCTGGAAACATAGACTTCCCGCTGCTCCAGATAGTGCAGCACGATCTCCGAGCGATAGCCCAGCAGAGAAATGTTCAGCACATAGGGAGATGCTCCCTCTATGTCCCGAATGATCACGCCGTCCATTTCCCGCAGCTGTGCGATCAGACTGCTGCGAAGCTGAGAAACCCGTTCCAGACGTTCTTCGATGTTCAGGGACAGCTTTTCCGTTGCCGCCCCGAACGAAGCAATCAACGGCACACTTTCTGTGCCCGGACGCAGCCCCCGTTCCTGTTCGCTGCCGCACAGGATCGGTTTCACCCGCACGCCATGCCGGATATACAGAGCACCGACACCTTTTAAAGCATGTACCTTGTGCCCGCTGACTGAAACCAGATCGGCACAGAGTGTTCTCGGCTTAAACGGAATTTTCAGGAATCCCTGTACAGCATCACAGTGTGTGATGATCTCCGGATCATTTCGCTTCACCATGCGGAATACGTTTTCCACCGGCAGCCGGCAGCCGTTTTCGTTGTTCACCAGCATCATGCTCACCAGACAGACGCTGCTGTCTATTTCCCGCAGAAAGTCTTCTGTATGATACTCTCCGTCCGCAGCCGGCGGCACGGTAACGACCGTAAAGCCCAGCGTTTCCAGATAGGAAAGGGTCGCTTTCACAGAAGCATGCTCCACGGCACTGGCAACGATTTTCTTTCGCTTTCTGCCGTATGCTGCCACCGCCCCGCGGATCGCCAGATTGGAACTTTCTGTCGCACCGGAAGTGAAAACGATTTCCTGTGCCTTGCAGCCCAGAGCACCGGCGATCTGATTGCGGGCGTATTCCACTTCGTGCTGTGCCTCCAGTCCCTTGCGGTGCAGCGAGGACGGATTGCCGTAATGTGCAGAGATGCAGCTCATCACTGCCGCAGCAGCTTCTGCACACGGCTTGGTCGTTGCAGCGTTATCCAAATAATGTTCCATTGTGATTCCCCCTACAAATGATTCCAGAATTCGATTCGGAATAATGCTTTTCTATTATATCACAGTTTATCATTTTGTGCAAGTATTTGTGCAGGTAGAAGAAAAGCCCTGAAATTGCGTGACTTTTCGGCACTCTCAAAGAAATCAGAAAAAAATCGAAAAAATTTGAAAAAAAGGCTTGACAAATCGAAAGTGTTGTGCTATAATAATTCTTGTCGCTGAAAACACGACATGCGAAATGCGGATATGGCGGAATTGGCAGACGCGCTAGCTTCAGGTGCTAGTCCTCGCAAGGGGGTGGAGGTTCAAGTCCTCTTATCCGCACCATGTTTTCATTGATGCAAAAGTTCATATGGTCGAGAAAGCGTATCTATGCGGATATGGCGGAATTGGCAGACGCGCTAGCTTCAGGTGCTAGTCCTCGCAAGGGGGTGGAGGTTCAAGTCCTCTTATCCGCACCAAAAGCTTTCTCTGAAATTTTGAATTGCATCCCCGACTCTTTCCCATTTCGGGTGTTTCCATCGGGTAATCAAACGGAAACAACTGCCGCGGATATGGCGGAATTGGCAGACGCGCTAGCTTCAGGTGCTAGTCCTCGCAAGGGGGTGGAGGTTCAAGTCCTCTTATCCGCACCAAGGATATGGAAAAGCTGATCATGTGAAAGCATGGTCAGCTTTTTTTGTTAGAACCTGTCTTCACAAGAAATATGCGAAGACAGGTTCTTATACCTATAAAGGAGAGATTCTCATGGAAAAGGTCCGCAGAGATACCAATTTTATTGTGCTGGGGCTGGTGCTGTATACCCTGCTGCGGTACGTCATTTTCGCACTGGAACCACTGGCACGTGTTTGCTTTGTCCGGCTGGTTTGTTCTGACAGTGCCGAAAGGACAGTCCTCTTACAGCATCTGGAGGAAAACGCTGCCAACAGCGGTGTTTCCAGTATTGTGGCAGTGCTTGCCGGCGTGTTGTTTCTGGGCTGGTATTTCCGACGGGATACGCCGCCGCAGGTGGTGTTTCAAAAAAAGCAGCCGCTTCCGTGGAAAAGGCTGCCACTGCTGATCTGTATTTTCATGGGTGCCCAGCTGATCTACTCGCTGTTCGGGAACGTGCTGGAATTTCTGCTCCGGCTGTGCGGCTACACCGCTATGGGACAGCTGAATGCCGCATCGGCTCAGAGCACCACAGTTTCCATGTTTTTGTATACCGCTGTTTTCGCCCCTGTGGGAGAAGAACTCATTTACCGCGGGCTGGTCATGCGGCAGTTTCAGAAGTACGGGAACGTGTTTGCCATTGTGGTTTCCGCAGCGTTGTTCGGCGTGATGCATGCCAACTTGTTTCAGATGATATTTGCATTTCTCACCGGACTGGTGCTGGGATACATGGCGGCAAAGTTCTCTCTCCGCTGGTCGATTGTGCTGCATCTGGTCAATAATCTGGTGTTCGGTGAACTGCTGGGCTGGCTGATGGGGTATCTCTCCCCTGCCGCACAGGACTATCTCTATCGGGGAATCAACATTTTCTTTTTCGCTTTCGCCGCGTTCTGGCTGCTGCATCATCGGGAACAGCTGAGGCATTACCTGCAAAAGAATCGCTGTGCGAAAAAGTGCTATGCTGCGGCTTTTACTGCTGTTGCTATGGTGACGTTTTTTGTGGGGAATTTTGGGGTGGCGATTTCGGGGATTCAAAAGTGGTGAGGTACTGTTGCCCTTACATTTTAATTTCTCGTGCAATCTTCGGGTGATACTTGAATCTTACAGTACAGGAAAAATGCGAACTCTTTTCTTTTTTGCTTCTTTTTTCTTTTCAGTAAAGAAAAAAAGAAGCGTAACTCCTTGTGAAATCGGTTGATTGCTGTAGAGGGTGAACCCCTCCACCGCCTAACGGCGGTCCCCCTCCCCTTTCAGGGGAGGCTATATATAAACTTGCAAACACCGTGCAAAATAAAGTTACCCACCTACACCAGAAAACGCCTGAATATCAACGTCACAAATACAGGCAAGGGCAACAATCGGCGTTGGCAAGCCACAGGCGGACAGCGAGTGCAACGAGCGAATTCCGCCGGACGGTTTTGACACGGTTGCACTAGAAGCTACGCTTCCGCAAAAATTTCCAGTTCCACCCGAATCGATTCCCCTCAATAATGAAACGCACTATCCCCCGCGAACTCCCGCACCAGTGAATCCGCCGGCACCTGTTCCAGCCGCAGCGGTTCTACGTCGTCCCACATCTGCCGCAATTCCCGCAGAAGGGGGTGCTGCATTTCTGCTTCCAGTTCCCCGTCCAGCAAGGTCTTATAAATGCCCAGCTCATAAGGCAAAAACGTATCTACCGAAAACAATGCCCGCTTCTTATACAGGGCGATATACTTGTGCTCCCCCGCCTGCACGTGTTCAAACATGGACAGAGTTTCTGCCACGCTGCGATGCCGGAAGTTCCGATCCCGCAGCATTCGCCGCATCAGCCGCAGACGCGACGGGTGCAGCACAGTTTCCCCGTTGGTCACACGCGTCCGCACACTGACGTAAATCCGCACGGTCATTTCCTCCGGAATGGTGATTACTTCCGGATTCAGGGCGTGGATTCCCTCCAGCAGCAACAGTTCGTTGGGCTTTCGCGTCAGCTGCCAGTCCTGATCGATCCGTGTGGTTGTGGGGAATTCATACCGCGGCAGCCATGTGGGTTCACAGGCAATGATTTTTTGCAGCTGCTGATTCAGATAGGGAATGTCCACCCGTGCCGGCGATTCCAGATCCAGCTTGCCCTTGGCGGACAGTTCCCGCTGCTGCGGTGTCATGGTGGAAAAGAAATTGTCCATGGAAATCGTATGCGTTTCCACACCCCAGCGATCCAGAAACCGTTCCAGCAAAAATGCCGTCGTGGTCTTTCCCGAACCGGAGGGCCCCGCCAGCAGGATCACCGGACGCTCTGCCGCAGTCTGCCGGATCGATTCTGCCACCTTTTGCAGTTCGCCCAGAAATGCCTGATCTGCCTGCTGCAAGGCGTTCTCGGAGGCTGTCATTTCCTGATTGATGTCTGTGAGTTCTCGATATTTCATGGTCGTTTCCACCTTTCTGCAATCATAACTGCACTTGCACATATCCAGATGTGCTATTGGTATTATAGCATATTTCCACAATTTTTGTCAATCAAAGAAGATAGGTGTTGTGCATTTTCCTAATGCATTGCCGCATAATCAACTCCTAAAGTATCAAATAAAAAACTCACCCAGCAAAAATACGGAGTGAGTATAAAACGATCTTATTGTTCTGTAAGTTAGATACAGCTTGAGCATAAAAAGTAAAAATGAATTTTTCAAATTCCATGTTGTTTCAGATTATCATGATGCAACGCCTCGCAGTGCTTCATAAAAAGACCTTTCCTCTATCACATCGTTATATCCATCTTTATTATTCTCCGTTTTGTTCCAAAGTGTATAATACAATTGATCTGAAGAATTTGGAAAAAGACAAACTTCTGCAATCATATCTTCATTGTGATTTTCGATGACGTCTCCTCCGAACCCCGGTATTTGTTCAAAATCAAAAGAAAGCTGTTTACTAATGCGATAAAACCTTAAGTTTATATAGTAGTTTTCTGTTTCTGAATAACTGATTGAGGTATTGATGATATTATTATCATAAATAAAATCCTGTACTTTTTGATGCAGCAGATCCAAATCCGTATACTCACTTTTTATGATATAATTCGTCCGAACTGTCGTGACATTGTTTTGCGTAAACACTTGTGAAGTATTCGGTATCTCATATATTTCTGGCATATGCTGAAATTCTCTTTCTCTCATCAAGCCATTCGCCAAACGATAGATGACAAGTGATAGAACGATACAGAATATAGGTATGAGAAATCGTAGTTTTCTTTTGCTTTTCATAAATAACCTTTCTGTCAATCTATACTTCCTTAAGACCTCTTCAGAAATCTATTTTTCTCTGATTATGTTGCACTTGACTTGACAATCTATCATCATTATATCACATTTTCTCCCGTTTGGCAATTGTGCAGTACAGTCCTAAAATTTGTTGCAAAACTTTCCTGTTCCTTTTTACCGCCTCATTTCGAAAAGAAAGCAATCCGCCCGAAACGAAAAAGAAAATCAGTGGACAACACAGCGGTTTTGTGGTATAATGGTAGCATCACAATGAAAAAGGAGCGATCACAATGCGTAGCGATCTGATCTATATTCCGGACAGCGAACTGGATGCCCTGATCCAGCAGGATACCCCGTATCTGGATCTGACCACACTGGGGCTGGACATCGGGGACGAGCCGGGCTCGTTGTCTTTCTACACCCGCGAACCCTGCGTGCTCTGCTGCACCGAGGAGGTTTCCCGCATTCTTTCCAAGCTGGGACTTTCCACCGCCTATTCCCTCCCCACCGGCACACAGATCGGAGCCGGCGAGTTGTTCTTCACCGCAGAAGGCAGCGTCTGTGACCTGCACCGTGCGTGGAAGATCTGTCAGTCCCTGCTTTCCCACTGTTCCGGCGTTGCCACCAAAGCCAGAAACATGCTCAATCGGGTACAGGAAATTTCCCCTGCCATTTCCCTGACTGCGGCACGGGCACATTTCCCCGGTACAAAAGCACTGGTCACCAAGGCAGTGGTTGCCGGCGGCGTGATTCCGCACCGCATGGGCTTGTCGGAAACTGTCCTGATCTACGAAACCCATATCGCCTGCATGGGCGGTCTGGACGTTTTTCTGGAACGGTATCCCCAGCAGAAAAGCCACTTCTGTGAAAAGAAAGTCTTTGTGGAAACTACTTCCGCAGAAACGGCTCTCCGCTGTTTGTCTGTCGGCGTAGATGCCATTCAGTTTTTCCAGATGCAGCCGGACGCACTGGCAGCGGCAGTGGAACAGGTAAAGGCAGTATATCCTCACTGCACCATAGTTGCCGCCGGAAACCTCACAGAAGAAAACGTTACCGAATATGCTGCCACCGGCGTGGACGGACTGGTCAGCTCCGCATTCTATCGGGCAGAACCGATTCAGATGCAGGCACAATTTCACACCAATTAACAAGGAGAATTTTTTATGTTGAAAACAATCGGAATCATCGGGGCTATGCCGTCGGAACTGGCAGACATTCGCAACGGTCTGCCGGATTCGGAAATTCAGAAAAAAGCCGGCTTTGACTACTACATCAATCAGGTAGGCGACACCCGCATTGTCCATGTTTGCAGCGGCATCGCAAAGGTCAACGCTGCCCTCTGCACGCAGGCACTGATCGACACATTCCAGCCGGCAGCAGTTATCAATGCCGGTATCGCCGGCGGCATGAACAACCAGATCCACGTCTGCGACGTAGTCGTTTCCAGCGAGGTTCTTCCCCATGATCTGGATCTGCACTTCCTGAAAGACTACCCGCCCTACTGTGGCATCTATCCGTCTGACAAGTCTCTGATCGATCTGGCGGTAAAGACCTGCACAGAGTTCGGCGTGAAGTCTTTTGTAGGACGTATCGTTTCCGGCGAAGCCTTTGTCACAGACAGTGCTGTCAAGGCTGAAATCCAGCAGCGGCTGGAACCCTATGCGGTGGATATGGAAAGTGCAGCTGTGGGACAGTGTGCATACCGGAATCAGGTGCCGTTCGTCAGCGTCCGCTGCATCTCGGACAACGCCGACGATGAAGGAGCAATGTCTTTCGACCAGTTCGAAAAAATTGCCGCCAAGCGTGTGGCAGACATTGTGCTCCGCATGATCGAAACCATTTGAGGAAACCGGTCATGACATTACAACAGCTGCAATACGTCATTGCCATTGTGGAACACGGCTCCATCAGCGAAACTGCCAAGCAGCTTTACGTGGCACAGCCGACGCTTTCCAGTGCTGTCCGCACGCTGGAAGAAGAATTCGGCATTCTCATTTTCCACCGTTCCGCCAGAGGAATCGCTCTCACGGAGGACGGCAGAGAGTTTCTCTCCTACGCCCGACAGGTGGTAGAACAGGCAGACCTGCTCCACCAGCACTACGGTGCCACCCGACAGACACGGCAGCGGTGCTCCATTTCCACCCAGCACTATGCCTTTGCTGTCGATGCCTTTGTACAGCTGATCCAGCGGCTCTCGCCGGAGTCCTATGAGTTCACGCTGCGGGAAACCCGCACCCATGAGATCATGGAAGATGTCCGCAATTTCGACAGCGAGATCGGGATCCTCTACCTCAGCAGCTTCAACGAAAAGGTGCTTCGTGCCATGCTGGAGGAATATCATCTGGAATTCCACTCGCTGGCAATGGCAGAACCTCACGTCTTTCTGCGGGCGGCTCACCCGCTGGCAAAACGCAGTTCCGTCACCACGGCAGATCTGGAGCCATATCCGTTCCTGTGCTTTGAACAGGGTGTCCACAACTCCTTTTACTTTGCAGAGGAACTGCTCAGCACAGTGCCGCACAAAAAGAGCATTCGCGTCAGCGACCGTGCGACACTGTTCAACCTGCTCCGCGGAGTCAACGGCTACACCATTTGCAGCGGTATGGTCAGTGCCGACCTGAACGGCGGCGACATTGTTTCCGTGCCGCTGGATACGGCGGAACGCATGGAGATCGGCTGGATCTCCAACCCCAAGACACAGACCAGCCGTGCCGCAAAACTGTACATTCAGGAATTGCAGCATGTGCTGGCGGAATATCAGAAGAAGTAGGGCAATACCGCACAAAGAGCGTCTGGCGACTTTGTGCGGTATTGCCGTATAAATCAGAGCGTGTTCTCCAAATACGAGAACACGCTCTGATTTTTTCGCCAAACTGACCGGAAACGCACCTTCTCCCGATTGCCCGCCCTGCCGCCGCAGATTCAAGCACATTGTCCTAAAATGGTGCAAGAGATTCTGACAGATATTTTTTCCACATATCGTTATAATAGATACACAAGGCAATACCACACAAAGATTGTGCGACAGATGCGTTGTCAAATTTTTCGTCAGATGAAACAAAAAGCGGAGTGAATACTTGATGTATTCACGAGCATTTTTGTGAAATATGACGGGAAATTTGCAAGCAGATGGCGTGCAAAGTCGCTAGACGCTCTTTGTGCGGTATTGCCACAAAGCATTTTCAAGGCAGCATCACCGTGCCGCCGCAAAGAAAGGACGTTTCCACCATGCACAATCCCAGCCGTTCCCAGCTTCTCCGCCGTCCCCGCGTTCCCCGCATGCTCTATGAGAGCTGCGGCGGATTTCTCTCCGGTCTGCTCCTCGCCGGAACTTTTGTGGGCAACATGACTTCTCCGCTGCCCATTGCCATTGCCGCCAACCTCGGCTCTGCGGGTGCCGTTTCCGTGCTTGCCGGCAGCCTGATCTCCTACCTCATCTCCAACACCATGCTGGACAATCTGCCCCTGCTGTTTGCATTGGTGGTGGTCGTCTGCCTGCGGGTGATGAAACGCCCTGCCAAAACTTCCGCCGGCATCGCATGCAGCACCGGACTGTGTGTCTTTTTCTCCGGCATTGTCGTTTCCCTGCTGTTCCACGCCAGCGGTGCGGAGGTGATCGGCTACACCATGACTGCTGCCCTCACCGGCTGTGCCTCCTACTTTATGCATGCCGTCTTTGCCAGCGTCCGTTCTACCGGAAAGATCCCGCTGCGTTCCACAGACGGCTGTGCCGCGGCAGTGGTTCTGATTCTGACGGTGGCAGCATTCAGCTGCTATGGAATTCCCTCCATGAACGCCGGCGGCATCATCAGCGTCGCAGTTACGCTGATCGGGGCAAAGAAATTCCGCTGTACCGGCGGTGTGATCTGCGGTGCACTCTCTGCCTGCGGTGCGATCCTCGGCTCGCCGGAAGCCGGCATGCCCCTGCTGATCCTGCCGGTGGGCGGTCTGCTGGTAGGGTATCTGGCAGAAAAAAACCGTTTCCTGATCGCCGGCGTATTCTTCCTGTTCTCGCTTATGGCACTGATTACATTCGGCACCAGCCTGCTCCAGATCTCCGCTGTCATCAACCTGTTTCTGGGCAGTGCTGCCTTTCTGTTTCTGGACAGCAGCTGGCTGGACAAGTGGCTGGTCACCGACCTGCCCGACCGTTCCGACAACACGCTGCCCCTGTCCTCCCGTCTGCAATACATGGCAGATGCCATTCGCAGTGTGCGGGAAGATACCGATGCCATTGCAGCCATTCTGCCGCAGGAAGAACCCACCGGAGATGCCACCCGTGAAGTCTGCGAAACCGTCTGCGGCAGCTGCCGCCACAAGCTGCGGTGCTGGGAATCGGCATACGAGGAAACCCTCACCGGCTTCCGGAAAATGGAATCCCACCTCGGAGCAGACCTGCCGCCGATTCCGGAGGAACTGGCACATTGCAGCCGGAAGGAACGACTGCGGGCACTGTTTTCCCGCCACGCCGCCAACCGCCGGAAGGCACGGTTTCTGGCGGCACGGACAGCAGAAAGCCGCACGGTACTTCTGGAACAGCTGGCAGCCGCAGAAGACCTGCTGCATGCGACCAGTGACCATCTGCATATCCGCTACAGCAGCGAACTGAGCGACACTGTCCGCCGGAAGCTGCTGCACTACGGCTACCCCTGTGACTCCGCCGCCGTATACCACACCCAATCCGACCGGCTGATGATCGAAATGTGCTGTCAGGGACGGGAGCTGGACGGCTGCCTGCCTACGATCAAACACATTCTGTCGGAATCGCTGAATCTGACACTGGAAGAACTGGATCCGATCTTCTCCGGTGACACGGTTCGCTATCGGCTCTGCCAGCGACCGAAGTACCGGCTGGAACATTTCACTTCCGCCCTCCACGCCAGTCAGGAAACGATCTCCGGCGACACGGCACTGCTGTTCACCGACAACGCCGGCAATCCCTATCTGGTGTTGTCCGACGGCATGGGCACCGGCAAAAATGCTGCGATCGAATCCCGCATGACAACAGAACTGTTCCGCAAGTTTATCAGCGGCGGCATTTGCGGGACGGCGGCAATCCGCATGATGAACGGACTGCTTCTCACCAAGTCCCCGCAGGAAACCTTTGCCACCCTCGATGTTGCCCGCTTTGATCTCGATGCCGGCGAAATGACCATGATGAAATCCGGTGCCGCCGCCACCCTGATCCGCCACGGCGGAAAGGTTTCCCGCATCAGTGCCACCACATTCCCGCTGGGACTGGAGCCGGAGGGCGAAGCCTCTGTGCGGCACGTGATGCTCTACCCCGATGACATCATTCTGATGCTGTCCGACGGAGTCAGCGAGGAAACGTATCCCCTCATTCGGCAGCTTCTGGAGAGCAGCAGCGATCTGGAGCAAATCGTAATGGAAATTTGTGACAAGGCAGAAATTTTTGCCGGCGGAAATCGACGGGACGACGTGACAGTTTGTGCCGCAAGGCTGCTACAGTCGTAACAAATGTGATATATAGTGTCTATTCTCAGTTTATCTGTTTGTGCAACATGCCGAAAATGCAAGTTTAATTCTGGTTGTTTCTATGAAATTTACTAGTTACCACAAAAATAACTTGCAATACATTCCTATATATGTTAAAATATGAATAGAAAACAAAAGGAGGGTATGCTATGCAATCCGCACAGAAAACCACTGCAAATGATTTTCCACTGTATTTATTCCATCAGGGAAAAAATTTTGAAGCACATAAATTCTTTGGTGCACACCCGTTCCGACGAGGCAGAGGACAGTTCTATCGTTTCCGCGTCTGGGCACCTCACGCCAAGAGTGTATCTGTCATCGGTTCATTCAACCAATGGGACCGCACCTGTCACCCGATGTACAAGATCTCTGACACGGTATGGGAGGCAGAGCTGCCCCGACTGAAACAATTTGACAGTTATAAGTACAGCATCGAAACTGAAGACGGTCAGATTCTGGACAAAGCCGACCCCTATGCTGCTCACTATGAGCGACGGCCGGGAACGGCTTCCAAGCTGTTCGAAAGCAGCTATGTCTGGGAGGATCGCGACTGGCAGCTGGAAAAGAAAAAACACGTCCCCTACAAAAGCCCCATGAACATCTACGAGGTGAACATTTCTTCGTGGAAGCACAAGCCGGAGGAAAAGTTCCCCAGCTATATCGGCTTCGCAGAGGAGATCATTCCCTATCTGAAAAAGATGTCCTACACCCACATTGAATTTATGCCGCTGACGGAATACCCGTTCGACGGCTCGTGGGGGTATCAGGTCACCGGCTATTTCGCACCGACCTCCCGACACGGCACACCGGACGACTTCCGGAAAATGATAGACATGTTTCATCAGGCAGGCATCGGTGTCATTCTGGACTGGGTGCCGGCACACTTCCCGAAGGATCCTATGGGGCTCTGCGAGTTCGACGGTACATACTGCTATGAATATGCCGACCCCCTGAAAATGGAACACAAGGGCTGGGGCACCAGAGTATTTGACTACGGAAAAGGCGAAGTCTGCTCGTTCCTGATCTCCAGTGCCTGCTGCTGGCTGGAAGATTTTCATCTGGACGGTCTGCGGGTAGATGCGGTAGCATCGATGCTCTATCTGGACTACGACCGACCGGACGGCGAATGGCGGCCCAACGTCTACGGCGGACACGAAAATCTGGAAGCGGTAGACTTTTTGCGGCACCTGAACGAAGCCGCCTTTGCACGGAATCCGGACATTCTGATGATCGCAGAAGAATCCACGGCATGGCCGATGGTGACGAAGCCCACGGATATGGGCGGTCTGGGATTCAACTTCAAGTGGAATATGGGCTGGATGAACGATATGCTCAGCTATATCTCATTAGACCCGATCTATCGGGCGTTCAACCACGACAAGCTGACATTCTCGTTCTTCTACTGTTTCTCGGAAAACTACATTCTCCCGATCTCCCATGACGAGATCGTCTATGGAAAATGCTCCATGCTCCAGAAAATGAGCGGGCAGAACGAGGAAGAAAAATTTGCCTCTTACCGTGCGTTCCTAGGCTACATGATGGCTCACCCCGGCAAGAAGCTGCTCTTTATGGGACAGGAATTCGCTCAGAAAAACGAGTGGAATTATGAAACTCAACTGGATTGGGAGCTGCTGGAACAGCCGGCTCACAAACAAATGGAACAGTTCTCACAGGATCTAAACAAGTTCTATCTGGAACACCCTGCACTGTGGCAGGACGACGACTCGTGGCAGGGATTCAGCTGGATCTCCCACGACGACTACCAGCAAAGCGTCATTGCATTCCGCCGCATCGACGACGACGGAAAAGAGATCATTGCGATCTGCAACTTCTGTCCGGTACAGCGGAACGATTACAAAATCGGCGTTCCCAAAGAGGGCAGGTATCAAACTGTATTCAACACGGATGCGGCAGTCTACGGCGGCAGCGGCATCACCGAAAAGAAATTCGAAACCCTGCCGATTTCCATGCACGGCTTTGAGCAGTGCATTTCTATGACACTGGCTCCCCTGTCTGTACTGTATCTGGAATATGCACCAGTGAAAAAACGGGCACCGCGAAAAACCACTGCGGCGAAAAGTACCACAACGAAAAAAGCAGCCGTAAAACCGAAAAAAACCGTGATCCGCACAGAAAGTGCAGCAAAACCGACGGCATCGGTTTCCGCCCGTAAAAAGAAAGCCACAAAGTCAGAAAGTGTGTAATCCCTTATTGCCCTAAAGTATATTTGTGTATTCAAAAGTTTAGCTTGACCCATTCCATACGGAATTTTGAATTTATATTAGGAGGAATATCATGAAGATCAAGAAAAAGTGCGTCGCCATGCTGCTTGCTGGCGGACAGGGCAGCCGGCTGTATGCCCTGACTCAAAAAGTTGCAAAACCGGCAATCCCCTACGGCGGTAAGAATCGCTTCATCGACTTCCCGCTTTCCAACTGCATCAACTCCGGCATCGATACAGTCGGCGTTCTGACACAGTACCAGCCCATGGTGCTGAACGAATACATCGGAAACGGTCAGCCGTGGGATTTAGACAAAATGCACGGCGGTGTTCATGTCCTGCCGCCGTATCAGACCGCCGCAGGGGCATCTTGGTATGAGGGCACTGCAAATGCTATCTATCAGAACATGGCATTTATTGAACGCTATGATCCGGAATATGTGATCGTTCTGGGCGGCGACCATATCTATAAAATGGATTACTCCAAAATGCTGGACTACCACATCGCCAATAATGCAGACAGCACCATTGCTGTTATCGACGTTCCCCGTTCGGAAGCTTCCCGCTTCGGCATCATGACCTGCGACGAGGAAGGCCGTATCGTAGACTTCACCGAAAAGCCGAAGGAACCGAAATCCACACTGGCTTCTATGGGTATCTATGTTTTCTCCTGGGAGAAGCTGCGGAAGTATCTGATCGAAAATGAAAACGCCAACACCGGTTCCAAGGACTTCGGTAAGGATATTATTCCGGCAATGCTGGCAAATGACGAACGCCTGTTCGCCTATGAATTCGAGGGTTACTGGAAAGATGTCGGCACACTGGACAGCTTGTGGGAAGCCAACATGGATCTGCTCAGCCCCAGCGTACCGCTGAACCTGTACGATCCGAACTGGAAAGTATATTCCCGCCACAACAACATGCCGCCGCAGTACATCGGTAAAAATGCACACGTGGAAAACTCCATGATCACAGAGGGCAGCGTGGTGGACGGCACCGTGGACTTCTCTATCATCTCCTCCGGTGTCACCATTGAAGAAGGTGCTTCTGTCAAGTATAGTATCGTTATGCCCGGCACTACCATCAAGAAAAATGCTGTTGTAGAATATGCGATCATCGGTGAAAACTGCGTGGTTGAATCTGACGCCATGATCGGTATGAATCCGGAATCCGTCCCGAACCGTGACGATTGGGGCATCGCCGTTCTCGGTCATAATATCACGATCTCTTCCGGCAAGCGTGTTCTTCCGAAAGAAATTATTTCCGAAAATCTGTAAAGGCGGTGGCGTAAAATGAGTATCAATCAGAATGTTTTAGGGTTAATTTTTGCAAGTATCAATGACTCCGCAGTGATCGATCTGACCAAGCTGCGGACAATGGGTTCGATCCCTTACGGCGGACGTTACCGCATGGTAGACTTTCCGCTTTCCAATATGGTAAACTCCGGCATCTCCGAAGTCGGCGTTATCACCAAGTCCAACTACGGCTCCCTGCTGGATCATCTGGGTTCCGGCCGTGAATGGGATCTGGCTCGGAAAAAGGGCGGTCTGCACCTGCTGCCGCCGTTCAGTCAGGTCGGCGGCGGTACCTATCAGGGTCGTCTGGAAGCACTGAGCAATATCTGGAGTTTCGTAGAACACACCAAGGCACAGTATGTCATTCTGGCAAACAGCGATCTGGTAACCACGATCGACTTCACTGATGCACTGGCACAGCACCAGAGCAGCGGTGCAGATATTACCGTGATCTATGCCAAGGGGCTGTACAATCGCGACAAGAGCACAAACGGCTGCATTCTGCAAATCGACGAAGAAAACACCATTAAGGAAGTTCTGACCAATCCGATGCTGTCCGGCGAGTGCAACATCTCTCTGGATATGTTCATCATGACCACGGACTTCTTAAAGCAGGTGGTTCTGGAAGCGATCAGCAAGAACCAGAAAAGCCTGATCCGTGACCTGCTTCAGGCACGGAAGGACGATTTCGTTTTCAAGGCATATGAACACAAGGGACGCTTCTTCAAGATCGACAGTCTGGAAGCTTACTATAAGGCAAATCTGGCTCTGCTGGATACTGACACCCGCAACAACGTCTTTAACAGCGAAGCTCCGATCTACACCAAGGTCGGCGACAATGCACCGGTAAAATACGGTCTGGAATCCAACGTCAAGAATTCTCTGGTGGCAGACGGCTGCATGATCGAGGGCACAGTGGAAAACTGCGTTCTGTTCCGTGGTGTCAAGATCGCCAAGGGTGCTGTTGTACGCAACTGCGTTCTGATGCAGGGTACAGAGATCGGCGAGGGCTGCAACATTGATGCCATTGTTGCAGACAAAAACGTGACCATTTCTGAAAACCGCGTACTGACCGGTTCTCCGGAATACCCGCTGTATCTGGGCAAAAAGGCAACGATCTAAAAGCTTTTCTTAGGCAATACCGCACAAAGAGCGTCTGGCGACTTTGCACGCCATCTGCTTGCAAATTTCCCGTCATATGTCACAAAAATGCTCGTGAATACATCAAGTATTCACTCCGCTTTTTGTTTCATCTGACGAAAAATTCGACGACGCATCTGTCGCACAATCTTTGTGCGGTATTGCCTTTAATAAGAGCCTTTTTATCAATGGAGTGAAAACAAAAATTTCTGCCGTATGCGTCCGGCGTACACAGGCTGTTTGTCTGTGAAACGGTGCATACGGCAGTTTTTTGAGAAACGCTGAATGAAAGCTTGTACGTAAGATGCGTAGTCAGATTTTTTGGCAGATTGCGTGCAAAGCCGTCAGGCGGGCTTTGTGCAGTGTTTCCTTTGCAGCACAGCCTGTGTGCTGCCGCCTTGGAGGAGAGTATACCATGAAAATTTTATTTGCAGCCAGTGAAGCCCTGCCCTTTGCCGCTTCCGGCGGGCTTGCCGATGTTGCCGGTTCTCTGCCGGCTGCCCTGAGCAAACATGACGACATCGACTGTCGGGTTGTGATGCCGCTGTACCGCAGTGTCGCTCCCAACGTCCGCAACAAGATGACATATCTCAAGGACATCACCGTTGAGGTCGGCTGGCGGAAACAGTACTGCGGCATCTATACCATTCAGGTGGGCAAGGTCACCTACTATCTGCTGGACAACCCCTATTACTTCATGCGGGACGGCATGTACGGCTTCTATGATGACTGCGAACGCTTTGTCTTTTTCAGCCGTGCCGTGCTGGAGATCCTGCCGGCTCTGGACTGGAAGCCGGACATCATTCACTGCAACGACTGGCAGACCGCAATGGTTCCGGTGTTCTACCGTGTGCTCTACCAATATCATCAGGAATTCGAAAATATCCGTATCATTTACACCATTCACAACATTCAGTATCAGGGCGTTTACGGCAAGGAAGTCATCACAGAGTTAATGGGACTTCCCACCTATCACACCAGCCTGCTGGAATTTGACGGCATGGTGAATCTGATGAAAGGTGCCATTGAAACAGCAGACCGTATCACTACCGTCAGCCCCACCTACGCCAAAGAATTGCTGGACCCGTGGTATTCCTACGGCATGGATCGTGCACTGGTGCGGCGGCAGGACGGCATTGTCGGCATTCTCAACGGCATTGATGTTATCGGCTACGATCCGGAAACAGATCCGAACCTGAAAAAGAATTATTCTGTTACCAAAATGGCTGGCAAAAAAGAATGCCGTGCAGCCCTGCTGAAAGAGTGCGGGCTGACTGATTCTGATGCTCCGGTCATCGGCATTGTGACTCGTTTTGTAGCACACAAGGGCATTCAGCTGGTACAGCAGACATTTCAGGAAATGTTACAGCTGGGCTGCCGGTTTGTAGTGCTGGGCAGCGGCGAACGGCTGTACGAGGACTTCTTCCGCGAAATGCAGGCAGAATATCCGGAACAGGTACATGTGACTGTTGGCTTTGTGCCGGCAATGGCACGACGGATCTACGGCGGTGCAGATATGTTCCTCATGCCCTCCCAGAACGAACCTTGCGGTCTGGCACAGATGGTTGCCATGCGGTATGGTACGATTCCGGTAGTACGGGAAACCGGCGGTCTGAAAGACTCTGTTTTTGATGCCGGCGGCAAGGACGGCAACGGCTTCACCTTCAAGACCTACGATGCATTCGATATGCTGGACGCAGTAAAGCGTGCCTGTGTTCTGTTCACAGACAAGCGGAAGTGGAACGCTCTGGTACGCCACGCCATGAAGTGTGACTACAGCTGGAACGTTTCGGCGGAGAAGTATGTGGAACTGTACCGGTCGTTGCTGGGGTGAGAAGTGCACTGGAAAAAAGCACATTGAAATATAAAACCAAATTCCAAATATCCCCGGAGGTGGTATTATGAACAGAAAGGCATTTATACTGGCACTTGCAGCATTCCTGCTGGTTTCTCTGGCAGCGTGCAGCAGCAACGAAACGAATTCGTCCAAAATCACAAACGAAACAGCCAGTGCCGTAGAAACATCTGTTTCTGAAAATGTGCATTCCGACATCACGCACATCTGCCAGGATTTTTTGCAGAACAACGAAACTGATGAAACTCTGGCGAGCATCATCGACATGGACACACCGGATGTTCAGGAGATGAAAGAGCCGCCGTCAGAAAACATCTACGCCGCATTGGCAGAGGAACCGGGAACCGGTCCTTATTATGCAGTCACCTTTTCCACAACGGAAGATAGTCTGCTCGGTCCAATCATTCTCTATGTAAACCAAGAAAAAGAAGTTTTTGGTATTGGGTATCGGGAGTAATTGTTCGATGGATTGGGTGATCATTTCGTACACAAGGAGGCATTTCCCATGGACGAGATCTGGGAAAAACTCTACGCCGCCGCCAAAGCGGTACAGCAGGAACGGCAAATTTCCGACTATGTGCTTGCCGGCGGCGTTGCTGCTGCGGTATTATCCAAATCCGGCAGAATCTATACCGGCGTGTGCATCGACACCTGCTCCACGCTGGGCATCTGTGCAGAGCGAAACGCCATTTTCAACATGATTACCAACGGTGAACAGGAAATCGACAAGGTGCTCTGCATTTTACCAGACGGTTCCGGCGGTGCACCCTGCGGGGCGTGTCGGGAACTTATGGTACAGCTGATGCCCAACGGCAAATACAAGGACATCGAAATTATGCTGGACTATGCCGCCGGACGCACCGTCAAACTGGGCGACATCACGCCGGAATGGTGGATTGACTAAGAGCGTAGCGTATAGAAACACAAAACGGGACAAGGTTTCTTTTTGGAAGCCCTGTCCCGTTTGTCATTTTCAGCAGAAAGTGTTTAGGCAATACCGCACAAAGATTGTGCGACAGATGCGTTGTCAAATTTTTCGTCAGATGAAACAAAAAGCGGAGTGAATACTTGATGTATTCACGAGCATTTTTGTGAAATATGAGAGTCTGTTTCGTATCTGACGTATGCAGATTGCGTCGTCAGATTTTTTGAGAGATGAAGGGAAAAACGGAGAAAATCCTTTGTGGATTTTCGAGTATTTTCCCGAAATATCTCGGAAAATATGCACGCAAGATGCGTGCGGGAAGATACGAAACAGACTCTGAAGGGAAATTTGCAAGCAGATGGTGTGCAAAGTCGCCAGACGCTCTTTGTGCGGTATTGCCTTTACTGTTCCTCTGCTACTTTTTTCAGTGCCCTTGCCAGCTGATCCGGACATGAGGTCGGACGGCTGCCGCACTTGATGTTTTCCAGCCGCTTTACGACTTCGTCTATCGGCATGCCCTCTACCAAAGCGGCAATGCCCTGTGTATTGCCGCTGCAGCCGCCAATGAACTGCACCTTGTTGACAACACCGTCTTCTGCATCGATCAGGATCGCACGGGAACAGACACCGTGTGGAGTATAAGAATACTGCATATGTTTTCACGCTCCGTTTTTTTGAAATTCGCCGCAGCGAAGAACAACGACTTGTTCCAGCTCTATTATAACACACCGCGGCGAAAATTGCAAGATAAGATCACAATGCCGTATACGGAATTTCCCCTGCTTCACTGGCAGAGCAGAAACAGATTTTTTCTCGCAGTGCCTCTGCCAGTTTTTGCATCCGCTGTGCCGGCGTTCCGGCGGGAATGTGGAAACTGTCCAGAATTTGTGGAAAAGTGTTCTCCGGCGTAAAGTCCCAGTTCTCCGGTGTGCGGTCGTCCGCGGTAAACAAAGGCAGATAGCTGCCCTTGCAGGGAATCCCGATGTCATAGTTGTACAGGCTCCGGATCTTCCCCTGTGCCATTCCCAGCAAATGCCCGTATTTCAGACAGCCGACGGAAACCGTCCGGTCAGACTGCACACAAAAGCCTGTGCCGGTGTCCCCGTTCATGCCGCTGTTGATGTCCACACTCAGCACTGCCGCAGCAGACTGGTTGATCTGTTCCACCACCTGCCGCAGATTCGGGCGAAGTTCCCCGCGGAACCCTGTTCCCAGCAGGCAGTCCACGATCTGGTCTGTGCCGGAAAAGTCCGCTTCTGCGGTGATGGGAATGCCACGTTCCAGACACTTGGTGAAAAAGTAGCTACCGTCCGGAGAACACTTTTCGCTGGTGCGGACGATGCGGCAGGGAATCCCGTGCCGGTGCAGCAGCAGAGCCAGTACATACCCGTCACCGGCATTGTTGCCGCTGCCGGTGACAATATCGATTCTGCCGTGCCAGTCAAAGCTGCGGAATATCCCCAGCCCTGCACGGTACATCAAGATTTTGCTGTCTGTTCCTCCGGCAATTTCGGCGGCATCGCTGTCACGCATGACGGCAACGGAGATGAGTTTTTCCATGGTGAGCCCTCCTGTTTCAAAAAAGGCAATGCCATTTCCCAAACAGCACTGCCTTTCTTTTTACTACGGCAACACCGCACAAAGATTGTGCGACAGATGCGTCGTCAAATTTTTCGTCAGATGAAACAAAAAGCGGAGTGAATACTTGATGTATTCACGAGCATTTTTGTGAAATATGACGGGAAATTTGCAAGCAGATGGCGTACAAAGTCGCCAGACGCTCTTTGTGCAGTATTGCCCTATATCAAAGTTTACTGCAAGCCTGCCAGTGTTGCAAACTGTGCTTTCAATGCCGGATAGATCTCCCGATACAGCTGGTAGTAGGATTCATATACCGGAACATTTTCTGCCTGCGGGTTCTGTGTCTTGTCGGTCTTGACAATGGCATCGCATGCTTCCGGCACACTGCCATAAATGCCGGCACCCACAGAAGCCAGAATTGCCACGCCCAAAGACGGCCCTTCCTTGGAAGCCACAGTCTTGACCGGACAATTGTACAGGTCAGCCAGCATGCTCCGCCACAGCGGAGAAGTACCGCCGCCGCCGCATGCCATCATATCGTCTACAGAAATGCCCATTTCGCGGAACACTTCCACGCAGTCCCGCAGAGAATACGTTACGCCCTCCAGCACAGCACGGAGCATATCCCGCTTGGTGTGCATTGCGGACAGTCCAAAGAAAACCCCGCGGGCGTTGGGATCCAGATGCGGTGTCCGTTCGCCCATGAGGTACGGCAGATACAACAGACGGTTTGCCCCTACCGGCACCTGCTCGGCTTCCTTGTCCATGAGGTAATATTCGTCCACGCCCATGAGAGAAGCGGTCTGCTTTTCTGCGGCACAGAAGTTGTCACGGAACCACTTCAGCGACAGACCGGCACCCTGTGTCACACCCATAACATGCCAGCTGTTGGGAACGGCTGCACAGCAGGTGTGTACTCTGCCCTTTGTGTCCATTGCCATAGAAGAAGTATGGGCAAATACCACGCCGGAGGTACCGATCGTGGTAAACGCCTTGCCGTCCCTGACAACGCCGGTACCTACCGCAGCGGCAGCGTTATCGCCTGCACCGCCGACTACAACCGTGCCCTCGCACAGTCCCAGTGTGTCTGCCATTTCGCGGGTCAGCGTTCCGGTCACTTCGCAGGACTCGTGCACCTTGCCCAGCAGATCCTTGTCGATCTGAAGCAGGTGCAGCAGTTCGTCCGACCAGCAGCGGTTGGCGATGTCCAGCAGTTGCATGCCGGAAGCATCGGAAACTTCGGTAGCATACTCACCGGTGAGGATCAGACGCAGATAGTCCTTCGGCAGAAGAATGTGCCGGCACTTTTCATATACGTCCGGTTCGTTGTTCCGTACCCACAGGATCTTTGCGGCAGTCCAGCCGGTCAGTGCCGGATTGGCAGTGATCTCCATCAGCTTTTCCCGACCGACCACACGGTTCATTTCCTCGACCTCTGCGGCGGTACGCTGGTCGCACCAGATGATCGACTTCCGCAGAACCTGATTTTCCTTGTCCAGCATGACCAGACCATGCATCTGTCCGGAAATGCCAATGCCCTTGATCTCCTCTTTTGCCACACCGCTTTTGGTGACAACGGTCTGAATGGTTCGGATCATTGCAGCTTTCCAGTCTGCCGGATCCTGTTCTGCGTAGCCGTTTTTCGGCTGATACATGGGATATTCTACCGTTGCACTCGCCATAACGGTGCCGTCTTCCCGAAACAGTACAGTTTTGGTACCGCTGGTACCGCAGTCCACGCCAATTACATAAGCCATAGTTGTAATTCCTTTCCATAGGGCAATACCGCACAAAGAGCGTCTGGCGACTTTGCACGCCATCTGCTTGCAAATTTCCCTTCAGAGCCTGTTTCGTATCTTCTCGCACGCATCTTGCGTGCATATTTTCCGAGATATTTCGGGAAAATACTCGAAAATCCACAAAGGATTTTCTCCGTTTTTCCCTTCATCTCTCAAAAAATCTGACGACGCAATCTGCATACGTCAGATACGAAACAGACTCTCATATTTCACAAAAATTCTCGTGAATACATCAAGTATTCACTCCGCTTTTTGTTTCATCTGACGAAAAATTTGACGACGCATCTGTCGCACAATCTTTGTGCGGTATTGCCATAGAGCATTTTGCTCTGACTCTCGCGATTTGATGATTTTATTTTAACAAAAACCACGGATTTTGTCAAGGGTACGCGTGCAACTATCGTATATTTCCAACAGTTTGAATTTGTACGATTTTGATAGCTCAGGACAGTGTTTCCTTCAGTTTCAGGCAAAAATCCATATCATCGTCGGAAGACACTGCAATTCTTTTGTATACCGACTTGCAACCGGAGCAAAAATGTGGTATACTAAGAAAGGCAATGCCGCACAAAGCTTGTACGCACAAAGCTTATAAGATATGCCGTTGAATTTTCCGGCAGACTGCGGTGCAGTATTGCCCTATACCGTTTTACAGCGGAAAATCACCAAAAGGAGCGAAAAATACTATGGCAGATTGCAATCACGAATGCAGTTCCTGTGCCTCCAGCGGCGGATGTCAGGAAAAAGAACAGAATGAACGTGCCATCAACAATACAAAGGGCGTGAAAAAGGTAATCGGTGTTGTCGGCGGAAAAGGCGGCGTGGGAAAATCCCTCGTCACCAGCCTGCTGGCAATCCAGACACGGCGGCTGGGATATGAAACCGCTGTACTGGACGCAGACATCACCGGTCCGTCGATCCCGAAGATCTTCGGCATTCACGACCATGCACAGACAGATGAGCAGAACCTGCTGCCCTATATCGCAGCAGACGGCACCAAGGTCATGTCCCTGAACCTGCTGCTGGAAAACGAAACCGATCCGGTCTTTTGGCGTGGTCCGGTGATCTCCGGCGTTGTCAAGCAGTTCTGGGAAGAAGTTTCGTGGGGCGATGTGGACTTTATGTTTGTGGACATGCCTCCGGGGACCGGTGACGTGCCCCTGACGGTCTTCCAGAGCCTGCCGCTGGACGGCATCATCATTGTTTCCACACCGCAGTCACTGGTTTCCATGATCGTGCAAAAAGCCGTTTCCATGGCACAGCGTATGGATATTCCGGTGCTGGGCATGGTGGAAAACATGCGTTTCATCAAGTGTCCGGACTGCGGCAAGGAGATTCCTCTGTTCGGTTCTGATGATGCAGTAGACAGCACCAACGTGCCGGTTCTGGAGCGGATCCCGCTGGATCCTAAGGTAGCTGCGGCATGTGATGCCGGCTCACTGGCACAGTCTGATGTGACTTATCTGACAAAAACAGCTCAGATTCTGGCAGATTCCTTCGGAGAAAAGAAAAACCAGTAATTTTTTCTGTTTTCCAAAGCGGAAGCGGATTTTTTTCTTGATTTGCAAAAATCCCCGCAAAACGCTTGACAAGTGCGGCAAAATCGGCTATACTGAAAACACAAACAGCAAAGACGCTGTGCAGAGATGCATAAAGTCTTTGCTGTTTTTCTTTTTTGTGAGGAAAAAAGGAAAATCGCAGAAAAGAACGAGAGCAGGACGGTACCGCTGCTCTCCCTATTACTACATCATGGAGAGGTGCATTCTTATGGATCAAAATTCAATTCTTGACCTGATAAACGATAACGTTTACGGTATCTGGTTCCTGGTCGGTGCGGCACTGGTATTCTTTATGCAGTGCGGATTTGCAATGGTAGAAGCGGGCTTCACCAGAGCAAAAAACGCCGGTAACATCATTATGAAAAACCTCATGGACTTTTGCCTCGGCACGGTGGTATTCATTCTCATCGGCTTCGGGCTGCTGTGCGGAGAAGACGTAGCCGGCATCATCGGCAAGCCGGGATTTGACATTTTCTCGGACTATGCAAACTTTGACTGGTCCAGCTTCGTATTCAATCTGGTATTCTGTGCAACAGCAGCAACCATTGTTTCCGGTGCTATGGCAGAACGTACAAAGTTCATTTCTTATTGTATTTATTCCGCTGTCATCTCGGCAGTGATCTACCCGATCGAAACCCACTGGGTATGGGGCGGCGGCTGGCTGTCTCAGCTTTCCACACCGTTCCATGACTTCGCTGGTTCTGGTGTCATTCACATGGTCGGCGGTGTTTCCGCACTGATCGGTGCTGCGATCCTCGGACCCCGTATCGGTAAATTCACCAAGACCAAGGACGGCAAAGTCAAAGCCAATGCGATCCCCGGTCACTCCCTGACCATCGGTGCACTGGGCGTATTCATTCTGTGGTTCGGCTGGTACGGCTTCAACGGTGCCGCTGCCACCTCGGTTCCCCAGCTGGGCACCATTTTCCTGACCACCACCATTGCTCCGGCTCTGGCAACCGTTTCCTGCATGATCTTCACATGGATCAAGTATGGCAAGCCGGACGTTTCCATGTGCCTGAACGCTTCGCTGGCTGGTCTGGTTGCAATCACCGCCGGCTGTGATGTCGTAGATGCATTCGGTTCTGCGATCATCGGTATTGTTGCCGGTCTGCTGGTATGCTTCGGCGTATGGCTGCTGGATCACGTGCTTCACGTGGACGATCCGGTAGGTGCCGTTGCAGTACACTGCCTGAACGGTCTGTGGGGTACACTGGCAGTTGGTCTGTTTGCCACCACTTCTGCTCCGGCAAACGATGTTTATGACGGTCTGTTCTACGGCGGCGGTTTCACCGTACTGGGTACACAGGCTCTGGGTGTTATCTGCATTCTGGCATGGACTTCTGTCACCATTGCACTGACATTCTTCATTATTAAAAAGACGATCGGTCTGCGTGTTTCCGCCGAAGAAGAAGTTCTGGGCCTGGACGCAACCGAACACAATCTGCCCTCTGCATATGCAGACTTTATGCCGTCTACCGTTTCCATGGCTTCCGATGCCGCAGACGCTGCTGCAACTGGTGTCACCATTCCGGAGTCGGAACTCATCATGAAGCCGGCAAACGGTGCCAAGGCAAAGATGACCAAGCTGGTTGTTATGTGCAATCCGGACAGACTGGACGCATTGCAGACAACACTGTCCTCTATGGGTGTCAACGGTGTTACCGTAACACATGTCATGGGCTATGGTTCTCAAAAGGGCAACGAATCCTACTATCGTGGAGTGAAGACCGAGGGCACAAAGCTCCTCAAAAAGGTCAAGGTCGAGGCGGTTGTGGCAAAGATCCCGCCGCAGAAGATCATCGATGCAGTCAAGAAGGTTCTGTACACCGGCAAGATCGGCGACGGCAAGATCTTCGTTTATGATGTAGAAGATGTTGTAAAGATCCGTACCGGCGAAACCGGATATGATGCCCTGCAGGACATCTAAGACATTGGAGTATTGCTGACATGATTTCTCACGCCAACGACCAAAGGGATTTGGTTGGATCATAAAAATGTAGCAATGAGCAGGCAGCACCTGTGGGAAGTATCTCCTACAGGTGCTGCTTGTTTTTCACCGCAAAGGGGAAAGGAAACGCTGCATAAAGCCCGCGGAAAACGCTGGGAATTTTCAGAATATTGCCACGATTTCCGCAAAACAACGCAGCAGCGGCGTTTTTCCCATTCTCAATTCGTCAAAAACGAGGTGCCGTTTCTGGTGGTTTTGCCGAAATCCAGACAAATTTCCTGTGCAGTATTTACATTATCCGGCTGGTATGGTACAATGGTATTATAGTGTGTGCACATAAAAAGACGTGTAAAAAAATACGGAACAGGCTTTTATGTACACACGCTCCAGTGACTTCGAAGAAAGGAAGTTAAAAATGAAAAAAGAACGACAAAATGCAGATCAGGAAGCTCTCTTTGAAGCCATTCTCACGCTGCGTTCCCCTGAGGAATGCTACGCCTTTTTCAAAGACCTCTGCACTTATCAGGAACTGAACGCCATGGCACAGCGGTTACAGGTGGCAAAAATGCTCCACAGCGGACACGTCTTTCATGAAATCGTCGAGGAAACCGGTGCAAGCACTGCCACGATCAGCCGCGTCAACCGTGCCATCAAGGACGGCTGTGACGGCTATCAGATCATCTTCGACCGGACAGAATCGCCGGAACCGCCGAAAGAATAACGGATATTTCCGCAGGCAGTTGCCGCATTGCCTGCGGTTATCATAGGGCAGCACTACACAAAGTCGGCAAACGGACTTTGTGCGGTGTCGCCACAAAAATCGACCAGAAAAATGTGATTGAGAATGTACAACAAGCATGCTGGTGCACATGATAATATGAAGTGTTGTGCCGGCAACAGAAAGGAACGATGTGTAAAATGATTGCAAAACTTCTCCGGCGAATCTCTGCCGGACTCCTGAGCGGTGTCATGATCGCCTCTGCTGCTGTTTCGCCGGTCAGTGCGGCAGTAGTAGACAAGGACAATCCCAACAACTACGACAACTTTGCAGAAGCACTACAGCTGGCACTGTGCTTCTACGATGCCAACAAGTGCGGTGACGAAGTAGCAGACGACGGCTATTACACATGGCGTGGCAACTGTCACGTCAAGGACGGCATGATTCCGCTGGTACCCATGCAAAGTCTGGGCGGCGGCAAAGCCAACGACGACAGCGGTAAAGGTGACGGCGGTGCTTCTGCGGCGGAAGGACTGTACGTGGGCACCAACATGAGCCAGGACTTCATCGATGCCAACAAGAAATACCTCGACCCCGACGGTGACGGCTGCGTAGACCTGACCGGCGGCTGGCACGATGCCGGCGACCACGTGAAGTTCGGTCTGCCGGGCAGCTATTCCGCTTCTACTGTGGGCTGGGGCTACTATGAGTTCCGGGAATCCTATGTGGAAACCGGTCTGCAAAAGCATGTGGAGGACGAACTCCGCTGGATCAACGACTACTTTATGAAAGCCACATTTCTGGACGACGACGGCAATGTGGTGGCGTACTGCTATCAGGTGGGTGAGGGCAACAACGACCACAACTACTGGTGTGCTCCGGAATTGCAGGTAGACGACACCTATGTTGCCACTTCTTCCTGTGCGGTCAAGCGTCCGGCTTATTTCGCCACCACGGAAACACCGGCTTCTGACCAGACCGCCGGTGCAGCAGCTTCCCTTGCGGTGAACTATCTGAACTTCAAGGACACCGATCCGGAATATGCACAGAAGTGTCTGGACTATGCTCTGGCACTGTACGATTTCTCCGTAAAGACGCACCACGAAGTCGGTGACGACACCCTGACAGTAGACAGTCTGGGCTACGACGGCGGTTTCTATACCTCCAGCTATGACTACGATGAACTGTCCTGGGCAGCAGTATGGCTGTACTACTGCACGGAAAACTATGACTACATTGACGACATTATCAGCGTAGACGAATCTGTCACCGGCGAAATGGGTGCTCACCCGTACACCGGCTATATGAAGCGTATCATCAAGGACACCGGCAACTGCTGGCAGAACATCTGGGTGCACTGCTGGGATACCGTCTGGGGCGGCGTATTCGCAAAGCTGGCTCCGGTCACCAACATCTCCCGCGACTGGTATATTTTCCGCTGGAATCTGGAATTCTGGTCCGGTCTGGGTGAAGCCGATGCTGCCAAAGCAGATTTTGACGTACCGGTCACCAAGCACAAGTACTTCGGCATGGACGACCAGCTGTGGAATACCAAGATCACCGCTTCCGAGATTAAAGATCTGCCGGAAACCGATGGTGCATGGATTGCAAAATCTCCGGCTGGCTTCGCGGTAGTTTCCGACTACGGCAGTGCCCGCTACAACACCGCGGCTGGACTGTGTGCAATGGTATACGCCAAGGAAACTGACGACCTGACATTCGCAGAATGGGCAAAAGATCAGATGGAATACATTCTGGGCGACAACCCCATGGGCTATTCCTTTGAAGTCGGCTATGAAAACAGCTATGCCACACACCCGCACCACCGTTCGTCCTCCTGCTCCTCCACACAGAGCATGGACGAACCTGATCCGCAGACACACACCCTGTGGGGTGCTCTGGTCGGCGGTCCGGATCTGAAGGACTATCACAACGATGTCACCAGCGACTACATTTACAATGAAGTTACCGACGACTATAACGCCGGCTTCTGCGGCGACCTTGCGGGACTGTACCACTTCTACGGCACAGAGGGCAAGGAACTGGCAGACAAAAACGCCGTGATTCCAGACTTCAACATGTCTGAAAACGCCAAGGCTGGCTACGAAGTAGACGAGAACACGCCCACCGGCTTCTATGTCACTGCCGGAAAGGCACAGGAAAACAAGGCTGGTCTACAGGTCAAGATCGTGATCCACAACCGCACGATCAATCCGCCGCAGTTCTGTGATGATCTGCGGGTTCGCTACTACTTCAACATTGACGAGCTGACTGCCATTGGCGAAGATATTTCCATGGTGGAAACCCGTGTGGACTATGATGCAGAAAGTGCCATGACCAACAACAAGACCAGTGCTACCATTTCAGAACCTGTCAAGTATGACGACAACGGCACCTACTATATAGAAATCGCATGGGAAAACTGCAACTTCTATGGCAGCCGCGTATATCAGTTCGGTCTGCTGAACAAGATGAATCCGGATACCTATGACACCACATGGGATTCCTCCAACGACTACAGCTACAGCGATCTCATCAGCTTTGAAGATGACAACGACGCGGCGGCAATCACCAAGAAGATCCCTGCTTATGCCAACGGCAAACTGGTCTGGGGCGAAGAACCGGACGGCACCAAGCCTTCCGAAACCACTGACGTTACCACGACCGGCACCACCGACAAGGGCACAGCAACTACCACCACCGCAGCCACTGTTTCCGGCAGTGGTTCAGGCAGCAGCATTCTGTACGGCGATGTCAATCTGGACTCCCGCATTGACATTACCGATGCCGTTCTGTTGAATCGTGCAGTCAGCGACACAGTCAAGCTGAACGAACAGGCTGCTCTGAATGCAGACTGCGATGCCAACGGCGAACTGTCCGGCAACGATGCCGTTGTTCTGCTGAAATTCCTGGTACACATTGAAACCACTCTGCCGGTTTCGGAAACCGCTTAACTATTTATCCAGAATAAGAACTACTTATCCAGAAACAGAAAACGGCTGCATCACGCGAAGATGATGCAGCCGTTTTTTTAGGGCAATACGGAATAAAACTTGTATGCGTGCAAAGCCGTCAGACGCTCTTTGTGCGGTATTGCCCTTAGTATTCTCAAGCCTTTCGCTTCCGTGCCAGTTCCCGCCGGAGGTAGCCCTCCCGCACACCGTACTGACTGATATAAATGGTTTCACACTGCGAAAGTTCCACCAACTCGTCCAGAATCAGCATGCCTGTATAAATGGTATGCAGCCGGTCGGGGCAATTTTTCAGCAGCAGTTCCCGTGCGGTGTTGTCTTTTTTCCAGAGCAGCTTTTCCAGCTTTTTCAGCTGTCCCGTTGTCAGAAGCCGCTGGGTGTCCGGCAGTTCCTGCTGTTCCTGTGCCAGCAGCAGCAGTGAACGAGCCGTACCGCCTACGCCGCACAGGGACGTGTGTGCCGGCAGCCGGTGCAGCTTCCGCTTCTTCAACTCCTTGCGGATCCGTGCCTGTATCTTCTCGCATTCGCTCTGCTTGGGGAACACCTTTCCCACGTATTCTTTTGCCAGCGTCAGCGAGCCAATAGGCAGACTTTCAATCACGCCCGGACCGTCGTGTGCCATAGTCACCAGCTCCGTGCTGCCGCCGCCGATGTCAAACAGCAGCCCATTTTCCAGCGGTGCCTCTACCATGACACCGTAATAGTCCAGATACGCCTCCGCCTGTCCGGAGATCACGTCCACGGAAAATCCAGTCATCAGAAAGATCTGGTCAACCGCCTCCCGCGTGTTCTGAATATTCCGCAGCGAAGCAGTGGCAAAGACAAAACTCCGTTCCATTTCAAACTGGGACAACAGCATACGGCATTCTATCAGCACACCGCAAAGCCTGTGAATCCCCTCCTGCGACATCACGCCGTCCTGAACATAGCCGGCAAGTCCCAGTGTATACTTTTTGGAAAACAATGCGTGAAAGGTGTCGTTTTCTTCCACGGCATAGACGACCATACGCACGGTGTTTGATCCAATATCGATCACTGCATATTTTTTCATGATTTCACTCCTTAAACCAGCCCTGTATCAAATCCATAAATTGCAAGCGATACCGGCTGTCTGGCATTTACAGTATCATTCTATTTTATTATACGACAAAGATCTTCCCTGATACAAGCGAAATTATTCAAACGTACCGTTAAATTCTGGTTAATTCCGTAATCGTTCAACTTAACAAAAACATAACATATATTTTACATGTTTAAGATGTCAGAATATCGACAAATCTTTTATAATATAATTAGGGAAATACTGAATAAAGCTTGTGCGTGAGATGTATTGTCAGATTTTTCGGCAAATCGTGTGCAGAGCCATTAGGCAAACTTTATGCAGTGTTGCCGTTTCTAAGGCAATACCGCACAAAGATTGTGCGACAGATGCGTCGTCAAATTTTTCGTCAGATGAAACAAAAAGCGGAGTGAATACTTGCTGTATTCACGAGCATTTTTGTGAAATATGAGAGTCTGTTTCGTATCTGACGTATGCAGATTGCGTCGTCAGATTTTTTGAGAGATGAGGGGAAAAACGGAGAAAATCCTTTGTGGATTTTCGAGTATTTTCCCGAAATATCTCGGAAAATATGCACGCAAGATGCGTGCGGGAAGATACGAAACAGGCTCTGAAGGGAAATTTGCAAGCAGATGGCGTGCAAAGTCGCCAGACGCTCTTTGTGCGGTATTGCCCTAATACATTACTGAATAACTGCAATCGGAGGGATTGTAATGAACGCAAACTGTTATGACAATCGAGAACTTTCCTGGCTGAAATTTAATCAGCGGGTATTGGAAGAAGCCAGGGACGAAGCCAATCCCCTGTGTGAACGGCTGTCGTTTCTCTCCATTTTCCAGAGCAATCTGGACGAATTTTTCATGGTACGCTGCGGTTCTTTGTACGACCAGATGTGCGAAGACCCCCACTTCCGCGAAAACAAAACCAATATGACCTGTAAGGAACAGCTGACTGCAATCTATGCACGGGTGCGGGAACTGCTCCGTGACAAGGACGATGCTTATTCCGACCTGCGTGCAGAACTGAGCATGCAGGGCGTGGACATTGTAGATTTCCACACCATTACCACAGAGGAGGCGGCATGGCTGGAAGCCTATTTCAAGGCAGAGATCGAGCCGCTGCTGTCCCCCCAGATCATCGGCAAAAAGCAGCCCTTCCCGTTCCTCCAGAACAAGAACATCTATGCCGTTGTGGTACTGGAAAAGAAAGGCACAGAAAAGCTGGGCCTTGTGCCGTGCAGCAGCGGCGTATTTCCGAAAATCGTTTCACTGCCCACCGGCAAGAACCGGTTCATTCTGTCAGAAGAACTAATCCTGCACTTTGCACCGGAGATTTTCTCCCGCCACACTATCAAGAGCAAGTCCCTGATCCGGATCATTCGCAACGCAGACATTGAACCGGACGAACGCATGGAAGAAGAATGCGACTACCGCGAAGCAATGGAACAGCTGATTCGTGACCGGAAAAAGCTTTGCCCGATCAAGCTGGAATTCTCCCGCCTGATGGACACTGCTGTCATTCACTCACTGTGCAACTACCTGAATCTGACAGAAGAACAGGTGTTCTACTCAGAGGCTCCGCTGAATCTCTCTGTACTGTCGGTGGTACGGGATATGCTCCGCCACAACAAGTGCCTGTTCTATCAGCGGCGGGTTCCGCAGAAGCCGGCATGGCGGGATATATCCAAACGCATGATCGAACAAGTAGAGGAACAGGACCGTTTTCTGGCATTCCCCTACGAAAGCATCCGCCCGTTCCTCACCCTGCTGAACGAAGCCGGCAGAGATCCGCAGGTCGTTTCCATTAAAATGACCCTGTACCGCGTTGCTTCCAACAGTAAAATTGTAGAAGCCCTGATCGAAGCGGCAGAAAACGGCAAGGACGTAGTGGTTCTGGTAGAACTGCGGGCTCGGTTCGACGAGGAAAACAACATTGAATGGTCCCGCCGTCTGGAAGATGCCGGCTGCCGCATCATCTACGGACTGGACAACCTGAAAGTACACAGCAAGCTTTGCCTGATCACCAAAAAAGTGGGCACGGAAATTTCCTATATCACACAGGTGGGTACCGGCAACTATAACGAAAAAACCTCTGCCATTTACACAGACTATTCCCTGATGACCGCCAACCACGACATCGGTCTGGAAGCCAATCGGGTATTCCATGCACTCTGTCTGGGACAGACTGTGGAACACACCGAGCATCTGCTGGTAGCACCGAAGTGCCTGCAAAACAAGCTGGCAGATATGATCGACGAGCAGACGGAACTGGCGAAATCCGGAATGCCTGCCTATATCGGCATCAAGATCAACTCGCTGACAGACAAATACCTGATCGAAAAACTGATCGCTGCTTCACAGGCTGGCGTAAAAATCGAAATGATCGTTCGCGGCATCAGCTGCCTGATCGCAGGCGTTCCGGAACTGACAGAAAATATCTCTGTTCGCAGCATTGTGGGACGTTTTCTGGAACACACCCGCATCTATATCTTCGGGGCACACGAAAACTGCAAGGTATACATTGCCTCTGCGGACTGGATGACCCGAAACACCAGACGGCGTGTGGAAGTTGCCGCACCGATTTATGATGCAGACATCAAGCACCGCATTCTGGATATGTTCGATGTGATGATGACGGACAACGTCAAGGCTCGGGTACAGCAGCCGGACGGCACCTATACCAGAGAGCCGGCACAGGAACCGCTGATCAATTCACAGGAATACTTCTACGAACAGGCGTATGAGGCTCTGGAAAAGGCAGAAGCAGAAGAAGAAACCGCTGATGCAGACAGCAATTCCACAAAAAATTGACAAATTCTTTTCACTGTGATATAATGAAAAGCGTTGGTGCAGACACTGTGCCAACGCTTTTTTCAGTGTTTTCTAGGGCAAAGGAAGTGTATACATATGAATCACGCAGAAAAAGCGAGAGATCTCTTTCGGGAGGGCTATAACTGTGCCCAGTCGGTCGTAGGGGCATTTCATGAGGAAATGGGGCTGTCCCTGTCAGAAGCGACGCGGCTGGCATCTTCTTTCGGCGGCGGCATGGGTGGACTGCGGGAGACCTGCGGTGCTGTCACCGGCATGTTTCTGGTTGCCGGCATGCTGATGGGATATGACGACCCTGCGGATTACGACGGAAAAAAGGCTCATTATGCCCGTATCCGCCAGCTGGCTGAGCAGTTTCGCCAGAAGCATGACACGCTGGTCTGTCGGGAACTGCTGCGATCCCTGCCGGAGAAACTCCAGAAAGACCCGCAGCCGCGTACCGAACAATATTACAAGGTACGCCCCTGTGTGCGGTTCGTGGAAACAGCAGCGGAACTGCTGGACGAAATGCTGCAAGAGCAGTGACGGAAAAATTGACGAAACAAAAATGCCTGCGAAGAATGGTCTTTGCAGACATTTTCTCTGGAATTTCACGAACACTGATACGCTTTCCGCAGCTTTTCAATGGCGTGTTTTTCCAGCCGTGAAATGTACGACCGCGAGATTCCCAGCTTTTTTGCCACTTCCCGCTGTGTCATAGGAGCACAGCCATACAGCCCGTACCGCTGCACCAGAATTTCCGTTTCCCGCGGGGTGAGGAACTGCTGCAAGTACTGGTACAGCTGCTTCGACTGCATCAGCGTATCCACCATTTCCGGAAGGTCGGTGCCGTCGTCAATGATGTCCATCAGTGTCAGCTGGTTGCCGTCACCGTCGGTTTCGATCGGCTCCCCCATATAGATCTGATCGGCATGTTTTTTCTTGGCACGGAAGTTCATCAGAATTTCATTCTCAATGCACCGGCTGGCATAGGTGGCGAACCTTGCCCCTTTGGAGCAGTCGAAAGAGTCCACCGCTTTCACCAGCCCAATGGTGCCGATCGAGATCAGTTCCTCCTGCTCCGGCTGGGGCATGCCGTACTTTTTGATGATGTGTGCCACCAGCCGCATATTGTGCAGGATCAGCTTTTCCCGTGCACTGCGGTCGCCGGCCGCCATCGCCTCAAAGCAAGCCTGCTCCTCCTCTTTTTTCAGGGGCTTCCGGAACGAACCCGCCTCTCCCACATGGAGAAAAAAGCAGAAAAAATGTTGAAACAACTGCAAAAACATCGAATCACCTCAAGGCAGTGTATGCGTGAGGGATTGTACGGTATGCCGATTGGGGCGGGAAATTGTAAGAGCTTGTGTTCATCGGTTCAGCACATGTCTTTTCGGCAAATTTTCCTGCTGAACTTCGTCAAATATCCTTGCAATACGACAGTATTCCTGCGGATATTTTCCTTGTCAGCATAAAAATTATGCTCGAAAATCCGCATACTTTACCGATGAACACAAGCTCTAATTCATTTTATTTTTTGGGTAGATTATTAAACTGTAACAAGTACTTGATTTGTGCTTTTCTTTTGTAACAAATGCAAAAGAATCATCATATGGCAATATACAATAATAATCCAGAGATGGTGATACCGAAATATTAAATTTCGCAGACTCCTCAATAGATGCCGCATATGATTCTTCATATACTACTTTATTATCTTTTACAAATAAAATCCTTGATCTAAAATTTGACTGAGGATCATACTCAATTTTCCAAATATCTTCCAGTGTTTCAGAAGAATATCCCATTGCGAAAAAATCAGCTGAAGCAATAATTGCTCTATCCCATTCAAAATTGGTAACGGTTTTCAATTCGACCATACATTCATCGTTTCCCGAAGTTTCGATCTCATCTATTATACCTTGAGCTACCGAACCAAGTTCGTTTTCTTGGCATTTTGAAATAGATACAACGGTTGTAAATGCTATGATTAGAAATATAATGATAAAAACACACTTTAATTTTTTCATGGCGAGTTAACTCCTTTTTTTCTTTGTCTTACGATATCTGCAACAGTATTAATGTCGCCTCTTAGTTCATTTTGATCCAAGAAAAATTTTTTTAATTGCTTCCCCTTGCTCGTCTGTCAAATCACTTTCGTAATTTGTTGCTTCATACTCTTTTTTCATGTCTCCTATTATATCACTTTTTCGCTATGAACACAAGCTCTAAGTTTTCCGAATTTGAAAATTGCTTTCTTGACAAATCCGGCGTTGTATGCTAAACTATAAGAATGAGTGTATGTCAACTGCCGGCAAATGCCGGATAATTTTGAAAAAAAGGTGGAACTGTAACAATGAAATTAGGTATGGTCGGGCTGCCCAATGTGGGAAAAAGCACGCTGTTCAATGCTCTGACAAATGCCGGAGCAGAATCCGCAAACTATCCGTTCTGCACCATTGAAAAAAATGTGGGTATCGTTTCTGTGCCGGACGCTCGTCTGGACAAGCTGGCAGAAATGTATGAACCGAACAAGTTCACACCGGCAACGCTGGAATTTGTAGACATTGCCGGTCTGGTAAAGGGTGCCTCCAAGGGCGAAGGTCTGGGCAACAAGTTTCTGGGCGACATCCGCGAAGTCGATGCCATTGTACACGTGGTTCGCTGCTTCGAGGACGACAACATTATTCACGTAGACGGCAGAATCAATCCGGCTTCCGACATCGAAACCATCAATCTGGAACTGATCTTCTCCGATATGGAAATGGTAGCACGCCGCATTGACCGCACCAAGAAAGCTCTCAAGGGTGACAAGAAATTACAGGTACAGGTGGACTTTCTGGAACGTTTGCAGGCACATCTGGAAGAAGGCAAGTCTGCCCGCGGTTTTGATTTCACAGAGGACGAGTTGAGCTGGATCCACGACATGCCCCTGCTGTCCGCAAAGCCAGTCATCTACGCTGCCAACATGAGCGAAGAAGATTTCCGTAACGGCGTGGACAAGAACGAACATTATCAGGAAGTCAAGGCAATTGCCGAAGCCGAACATGCCGCAGTGCTGCCGATCTGTGCCAAGATCGAAGAAGACATTGCCGACATGGAAGCAGACGACAAGGCAATGTTTCTGGAAGATCTGGGGCTGGAAGAATCTGGTCTGAACCGTATCATTCGGGAGGGCTATTCCCTGCTGGGACTGATTTCCTACCTCACTGCCGGCAAGCAGGAAGTCCGTGCGTGGACCATTACCAAGGGCACAAAGGCTCCGCAGGCTGCCGGAAAAATCCACACGGATTTCGAAAAGGGCTTTATCCGTGCGGAAGTCGTTTCCTATGATGACCTCATGGCATGCGGTTCTATGGCGGCTGCCAAGGAAAAAGGACTGGTTCGTCTGGAAGGCAAGGACTATGTCATGCAGGACGGCGACATTGTGCTGTTCCGGTTTAACGTATAAACACACAGGACATAACATACGGCAACACAGGCTTTTACAACGAGGCAGAATGCAGATGCATTCCTGCCTCGTTTTTCGCCGCAGCCATGCGGCAGCAACAAAAGGCAATACCGCACAAAGAGCGTCTGGCAACTTTGCACGCCATCTGCTTGCAAATTTTCCTTTAGAGCCTGTTTCGTATCTTCTCGCACGCATCTTGCGTGCATATTTTCCGAGATATTTCGGGAAAATACTCGAAAATCCACAAAGGATTTTCTCCGTTTTTCCCTTCATCTCTCAAAAATCTGACGACGCAATCTGCATGCGTCAGATACGAAACAGACTCTCATATTTCACAAAAATGCTCGTGAATACATCAAGTATTCACTCCGCTTTTTGTTTCATCTGACGAAAAATTTGACGACGCATCTGTCGCACAATCTTTGTGCGGTATTGCCAAAAATATATTCCAGAAAGGAAGTCCATATATGCAGGTAAAAGAAAAGAAACTCTCTGTTTTTGAAATTGACTCTGTCCCAAGGGCAGTGGCAACGCTGGCGATCCCCTCTGTCCTGAGCATGCTGGTCACCGTGCTGTACAACATGGTGGACACGGTTTTCGTGGGACAGACCCACGATCCCTACCAGATGAACGCGGTTTCCATGGCGACACCGGTGTTTATGATCCTTATGGCATTCGGAAATTTGTTCGGCATCGGCGGCTGTGCCTTTATCTCCCGTTCGCTGGGAGCGAGAGAGTACGACCGCGTGAAAAAGATCAGCAGCTTCAGCTTCTGGGGTGCCGTTGTGGTGGGATTGCTGGCAACATTTGCCCTGACACTGGGTGTCAGCTGGATCCTGCCGCTGGTAGGAGCCGATGCCGCTTCCAACATCGCCAATATTTCCAAGGATATTTCCGGCGAAGCCTATGACCGTCTGGTCAGCAACTATCAGAATCTGGAACAGTACACCCGCGACTATCTGTTCTACATCGGCATCGGTGCCATTCCCACTGTGCTGAGCAGTGCCATGAGCAATCTGGTCAAGGGCGAGGGTGCTGCAAAAGTATCTATGTTCGGCATGATGATCGGTGCTGTGACCAACATCATTCTGGATCCCATTATGATTCTGGCAATGGGCATGGGTGTCAAAGGTGCAGCCATTGCCACCAGTATCGGCAACACGGTTGCGATGCTGTTCTACTTCATTTACCTGAAAGTCAGCCACACCATGCTGACGGCAAATCCCAAGCACTTCGCCATGAAAGGCGGCATTTTCACTGGCGTGTTCTCCATTGGCATTCCCATGTTTTTCACCAACGTGCTGATGAGCCTTTCCAATCTGGTACTGAATCGCCTGCTGAACAACATCGACGTTCTCGCCACCGGCGGCATGGGCATTGCCATGAAAGCCAACATGCTGGTAGTGTTCCTCCAGCTGGGCATTGGTATTGGTATCCAGCCGCTGGTCGGCTTCCACTACGGGGCACGGAATTTCGCGAAGATGACAAAAGTCGTGCGGTTCAGCATGGCTTGCACACTGGTCATTGGCACGATAATGACGGCACTGTATTTCCTGTTTACCGAACCGATCATCAGCATTTTCATGACAGCCGGTTCTTCCGGTTCTGTGGCAGATGTCACTGCCCAGCAGGGTTATGCCGTGAAAATGCTGCGGGCACTGATGGTTTCCGGACCGTTCCTCGGCATTATCTTTGTCAATAATAACGCATTCCAAGGCATGGGACACGGTCTGGCATCGTTGATTCTTTCCGTCAGCCGTCAGGGGTTTGTTTTCCTGCCGGTGCTGTTTATCGCCAATGCGTTGGTCGGACTGGACGGTCTGATTTTCGCCCAGCCGATTGCAGACATCTGCTCGGTGATTATGGCTCTCGTGATGATGGAAATGATTAAGCATAAGGATAAAAAGCTTTTGACTCCGGGAATTCGGAAAGCGTGAACTGCATCTAAAAAAACAAAAACAGCGTCAGGAAACTGACGCTGTTTTTTTATGATTCATCTTCGTGTGGTGCGTTGCCGCATAGTACAAGTGCAACTCGAACTCTTTTCTTTTTTTGCTTCTTTTTTTCTTTTCAGCAAAGAAGCGGCGGGTCAGCCCGTCGCCCAGCGGAAATGGCGACGGCAGACTTGCTCAAGGATAGCAAGCCGCCGCTGACCTTACGCCCCAATTTCAAGAGCGAAAAGGGTAGTGTTACGGCGGCAGCAGCCACCTATTCGCCCCGCCGGGGGATTTTTGATGATCGAAAAATGTTATACCTTCGGGTGATGCATTGCCGTACAGTACAAGTGAAACTCGAACTCTTTTCTTTTTTTGCTTCTTTTTTCTTTTCAGCAAAGAAGCGGCGGGTCGCCGCTGACCTTACGCCCCAATTTCAAGAGTGAAAAGGGTAGTGTTACGGCGGCAGCAGCCGCCTGTATGCCCCGCCGGGGGATTTTTGATGATCGAAAAATGTTATACCTTCGGGTGATGCATTGCCGTACAGTACAAGTGAAATGCGAACTCTTTTCTTTTTTTGCTTCTTTTTTTCTTTTCAGCAAAGAAAAAAAGAAGCGTAACTCCTTGTGAAACCGGCTGGCTGTTGTAGCAGGTAACCCCTCAGTCACCTGCGGTGACAGCTCCCCTAAAGGGGAGCCTAGAAATACAAACTTGCAAACGCCGTATGAAATAAAGTCACCCGCCTGCACCAAAAAAACACCTGAATATCAACATTACCGATACAGGCAAGGGCAACAATCGGCGTTGGCAAGTCCCAGGCGGACAGCGAGGTACGAGCGAATTCCGCCGGACGGTTTCGACACGGCTGCCCTAGAAATTATGCAAAGAACTCTTCCTCTTGGACAAGTCTGCGGAGCGATGTGGGCATCGCCCCCTACACATTCCAAGAGATTCATCTAAAGCATCAAGAAAAGAGAAACAAATAATTCCGCTTAATCCAGTATTTCGTAACTTTTTATATCGTTTTCGGTAAGAGTAATAGAACTGCCATCGTCAATATCAAAACATATTGCGTCTACTTCCTCGTCATTTTCATCTTCTCCGACACACGGAAATGCACTGTAGCCGATATATACAGCTCCACTTTTACTAACGATTTTTGCCCTGTGTCCTTCAATCAAGTCAATTTTTCTGTTCCAAATCACATCTTTGAACGGGCTCATTTTCGCTCTTACCTTTCCATTCCGATTGCCGCATCAACCGCCCGCAGTTCTTCCTCCGTCAGCGGTTCCTGTCCGACGATCTGGAGCGTATCGATAAGCTGTTCCGGACGGGACGCACCTACCAGCACGCTGGTCACTGCCTTTTGCCGCAAAATCCAGCAGAGTGCCAGCTGTGCCAGCGTCTGTCCCCTGCCCTGTGCGATCGCCTGTAGCTGCCGCAGCTGGGAGAGCCGTTCTTCCGTCAGCTGGGATTCCTGCAGGAATCTGCCGTCAGTCCGAATCCGGCTATCCTCCGGAATGCCGTGGAGATACCGGTCTGTCAGCATGCCCTGTGCCAGCGGACTGTAGATGATCACGCCCTTTTGCAGCTGCTCGCTTGCCGTCAAGATGCCGTTTTTCTCCGAAACACGATCGAGAATGGAGTACCGGTTCTGGTTGATGATGAACGGGCAGTGCAGCTGTTCCAGAATCGCCGCCGCACGGCTCATGGTTTCCCCGTCATAGTTGGACAAGCCCACGTACAACGCCTTGCCGCTTTGCACTGCCTGTGCCAGTGCTCCCATGGTTTCCTCCAGCGGTGTTTCCGGATCCGGACGGTGGTGATAGAAAATGTCCACATAGTCCAGCCCCAGCCGCTGCAAACTCTGATCCAGACTTGCCAGCAGATATTTCCGGCTGCCCCATTCACCATAGGGGCCTTCCCACATGTCATAGCCTGCCTTGGTGCTGATGACCAGTTCGTCACGATGTCCGGCAAATATGGTTTTCAGCAGCTTGCCGAAGTTCCGTTCCGCAGCACCTGCCGGCGGACCGTAGTTGTTTGCCAAATCAAAATGTGTGATGCCGCCGTCAAATGCGGTTTCACAGAGCTGTGCCATGTGCTCCAGACTGTTGGTATCGCCAAAGTTATGCCACAGTCCCATCGAAAGCAGCGGCAGTTTCAGACCGCTTCTGCCGCACCGGCGGTATTCCATTTGGGTATAGCGTTCTGCATTCGGAATGTATGCCATTTTTTACTCCTCCTTGGAATTCTCGTTCTCATCTGAGAGATAGGTTTCTACAATATATTTCGGGCGTTCCTTGGTTTCCAGATACACCTTTCCGATGTACTGCCCGATCACGCCGATCGCCAGAAGCTGTAACCCGCCGATCGCCCAGATCGACACGATCAGCGAAGTCCAGCCGGTAGTAGTGGCTCCCATAAAGTGCCGCACTACAGAATAGATCAGCATGCCGATACTCACCAGAAAGATCAGCATGCCCAGACGGGTAATCAAAGTAATAGGCTTGGTGGAAAGGGACGTGATCCCTTCCCACGCAAAGGAGAGCATCTTTTTCAAAGGATACTTGGACGTACCGGCAAAGCGTTCCTTGCGGGCATAGTACACCTTATCGCTGGGGTAGCCGATCAGCGGCACCACACCGCGGAGGAACATATTCACTTCCTTGAACGACTCCAGCCCGTCCAGTGCCCGCCGGCTCATCAGCCGATAGTCAGCATGGTTGAACACCAGATCTGCTCCCATGTGCTTCATCACTTTATAAAAGCCCTCCGCGGTACACTTTTTGAACAGGGTATCCGTCTTTCGGGCACTGCGGACACCGTAGACGATGTCGTTTCCAGCTTCATACTTTGCAATCATCTGATCGATCGCATCAATATCGTCCTGTAAATCCGCGTCCAGCGAAATGGTCATGTCGCAGTGTTCTTTCACCGTCATCAGCCCTGCCAGCAGAGCGTTCTGGTGTCCGCGGTTGCGGGAAAGGGAAATTCCCTGATAGATCGGATTTTCCGCGTGAAACTTCTGGATCAGTTCCCATGTCCGGTCTTTGGAGCCGTCATTCACAAACACGATCCGGCTCTTTTCCGTTATTTTTCCGGCAGTCATCAGCGACTGCATTTTTTCCAGCAGCTGCCTTGCGGTTTCCGGCAGCACTTCTTCCTCATTATAGCAAGGAATGACCAAGTATAGCGTATCCGTTTTGTGTACCTCCCTGCGTGATTCAGCATTTCTTAATTGTATCATATTTTCGGCAAAATGTCAAACAAAAAAGCACTCCGGAGAAGTTTCCCCGAAGTGCCCTTTTTCTATGGGCAATACCGCACAAAGATTGTGCGACAGATGCGTCGTCAAATTTTTCGTCAGATGAAACAAAAAGCGGAGTGAATACTGGATGTATTCACGAGCATTTTTGTGAAATATGACGGGAAATTTGCAAGCAGATGGCGTGCAAAGTCGCCAGACGCTCTTTGTGCGGTATTGCCCTATGGATAAAATGATTTTACAATCCGAAATATGCTGCGATCACAGCTGCTTCTGCATCTGCCAGCCGCTGTAGGTTGGTATCACTGAGCAGCCAGTTGGTCGCCCGCAAATTGGTGTGGTAACTGTGCTCCAGCAAGATCGCCGGTGTTCCCACAGAAGTTGCCCCGCGGAGCACTCCGTAGTAGTCGCCGTTGTTGCCCACACGCTTCCAGATCGTACCGCCCTGTGCAGTGCCCATTACCTGATGCACGGTATTTGCCAGCTGCTGTCCCAGCACGTCCATGGTGCCGGTCACGGTACAGCATGCCAGCGGAGCATCTATGGAACTGTTGCCGCAGGCGTTGCTGTGCAGGCTCAGGAACAGGTCACAGCCTGCGGAGGTTTTTCCGCGGGTTTCCAGTCCCAGATCCCCTGCCTGTGTCGGTCTGGTGGTAATGACTTCCATGCCTCTGGCTTCCAGAGCCGATTTCAGCTTCAGATGCAGCCGCCAGCTCATATCAGACTCATAATAAGCTCCGTTTACCGGACTGCGGTTATACTTGCCGTAGTGTCCTGCGTCCAGACAAATCTTGATTTTTTTCTGTGTACCGTCGGCATTGAACCGATACTTCTTGCCGTCAATGACTTTTTCGCCGGTCACCATTGTGCCGTCTGCGTTGAAATAGTATTTCTGACTGCCGAAAGTCTGCCAGCCGGTTTTCATGACACCGTCTGTGCCGAAGTAGTACTTCTTGCCGCCGACATTCTGGAAACCGGTCTGCATGGAACCGTCTGTGGCAAAGTAGTATTTTTTGCCGTCTACCGTCTGTATGCCGGTCTGTGCGATACCATCGTTTCCAAGATAATAGTTCTTGCCGCTGATATTCTGCATGCCAGTCTGCATGGTGTAGCTGTCATTGAAGTAATAGCGGCTGCCATGATCCTCCACCCAGCCGGACACCGGAGCACCGTTCTGGTCGTAATACGATATCGTATTATCGGAGAACTTGCAAAATCCCAGCTTCTGGGTACCAGTTTCGCTGTCGCTTTGATAGCGTACCCCGTCTACGGTGAATTCTCCGGTTGCTTTTCCGGAATCCGCACTGACATAGTAGCGGTAATCGCCGTAGCTGACCCAGCCGCTGTCCGGCTTTCCGGTTTCCGGATCGTAGTATCGCCGCACACCGTCTACCGTCCGCCAGCCGGTTTTCTGTGCCCCGCTGTAGTCGAACAAATACGCTGTGCCGTCGATCTGCTGGGCACCGACTGCTGCCTCATAAGTCACGCTGTCGTAGTAGTGCCATGTTTCGTCGATTTTCTGCCAGCCGGTCAGCTGTGTACCGCTGGAATCGAACAAGTACAGCACGCCGTCCACTGCGGTGGCATGTACGGCAAACGAACCGTCGCTGTACTGATACTTCCGGCAGCCGTCCTCTATGACCCAGCCGCCGGTAATTTCCGGTGTTTCCGTCTGTGGCTGGAACTCCGGACCAGTTGCCGTTGCCACCACTGCCGAAGCGGTTTCTGCGGTTTGCAGAGCCTCCGGCGAAGCCGTTTCTGCCGAAGCTGTCACACCGCCGAACAACAGCATGCCGCCTGCCGCAGCACCCATTGCCAACAGGGACAGCCATTTGGGATAATGCATTTTCAAACCTCTTTTCTAAATTGGAAAAACACTTTAAGGATAATAATTATCCAGACATTCCCAGAGAGAATTTCAAAAAGAGCTCCCTCTTTTTATCGATTTCAAACCGATATTTTATATTATACACGAATTCGGCACAATTGTCAAGGGGTTTCTTGTGATTTTCACAAAAAGCTTTCCTATGTGGTCATGCTTTTTAGCTCTTCCGCATATAGTAGCCACAAACAAAAACATCATTTGGAAAGAGCTTGGACAGCAACGAACAAAGCTTGGGAAACACTGCATAAAGCCCGCCTGACGGCTTTGCACGCAATCTGCTTGCAGATTTTCCGTCATATTGCCCAGAAATCCCTTGCCATACATCAAGTATGCCTGCGGAATTTCTGTGCAATCTGCCGAAAAATCTGGCTACGCATCTTACGCACAAGCTTTATGCAGTGTTTTCCTTGTATGATGTTGTCCTTGCAAAAGAAAGAAGGCATAACATGAACGGTCTGACAACCAAAACCGCACGGGAACGGCTGAAACAGGACGGCGAAAACGAACTGGCGGCGGCAGCGAAACGCCGTCCCCTACGCATGTTTCTCGGGCAGTTCCGAGATGTGATGGTATTGATTCTGCTGGCAGCCACAGGCATTTCTGCGTTTCTGGGGGAGATCACCGATGCGGTCACCATTATCCTCATTGTCCTGCTCAACGCGATTCTGGGCTTTTTGCAGGAATACCGCACCGAGCAGACGCTGGAATCTCTCCGCAATCTGACGGCTCCCACCGCCACGGCGTGTCGGGACGGCAAGTGGCAGACCATTCCGGCACGGGAACTGGTCTGCGGTGACTTGGTGCGGCTGGAAGCCGGCGACAATGTTCCGGCGGACAGTACACTGATACAGGCGGCGGGGCTGGCGGTGAATGAGTCCATTCTCACCGGCGAATCCGAAGCAGTTTCCAAACAGGCAGGCGACCCTGCCGACACCCGAAACGACCTGCATAAGCACAACATCGTCTACGCCGGCACGGCAATTCTGCGGGGCAGTGCCGAAGCAGTGGTCATTGCCACCGGCACACGCACCCAAATGGGACAGATCTCCACCATGCTGCAAGAGGTCCGGCAGGAAATGACACCGCTTCAGAAACGCCTTGCCGGACTGGGAAAAGTCGTGGCTCTGCTGTGCCTTGGCGTATGCGGAGCCGTGTTCCTTGCCGGTGTGCTGCGGGGCGAGCCGGTTTTTGACATGCTCATGACCGGCATCACCATTGCCATTGCCGCCATTCCGGAGGGGCTGCCTGCCACCGTCACCATTGCCCTTGCTCTGGCAGTCAGCCGCATGATGAAACACGGGGCACTGGTGAACCGGCTGCACAGTGTGGAAACGCTGGGCTGTGCCAGTGTGATCTGCTCCGACAAGACCGGAACGATCACCGAGAACCGCATGACTGTCACTGCCATTGTTGCCGGCGGCGAACGCTTTTCTGTCACGGGGACTGGTCTGCAAAAAGCCGGTGCCATTCAGCTGGACGGCAGCAACGTCAATCCTCTCTCCAAGCCGGCACTGCGGGAACTGCTCACCTGCGGCAGCCTTTGCAGCACCGCAGAGATCCACAGCCCGCAGGAAAAGCAATCCCGCAACCGCGGCAGCCGCACGGAAAAGGGCACATGGTCTGCCACCGGTGACCCCACGGAAACGGCATTGCTGATCGCCGCGGAAAAAGGCGGCATTTCCAGAAAAGCCCTGCTCCGCACGCACCCTGTCCAGCACATGGAGCCGTTTGACAGTGAAACCCGCCGCATGGCGGTAACGGTGACAGACGGAGCCGGCACCTGCACCTATTGGAAAGGGGCTGCTGATGTCATTTTGCCCCTGTGCGGATTCCAGATGCAGGACGGCAAAAGCGTTCCCCTTTCGGAGGGTGCACGAGCCGCTGTCCGCAAACAGGTCGCCGCCATGTCAGACGAAGCCCTGCGGGTGCTGGCGTTCGCCAAACAGGAAGGCAGTGCCTGCATCTTTCTGGGGCTTGCCGGCATGCTGGATCCGCCCAGAGAGTCCGCACGCACGGCGATCCGCACCTGTGCCAGGGCGAATATCCGCACCGTCATGATTACCGGCGACCACAAGAACACTGCCGCTGCCATTGCCAGACAGGCAGGACTGCTCCGCGGAAAAAAAGCCATGACCGGAGCCGAACTGGATACCCTGACTGATGCCCAGCTGGACCGGTGCATTGACCAGTATTCCGTCTTTGCCCGTGTCAATCCGGCACACAAGCTGCGGTTGGTTCGGGCTTACAAGCGGCGTGGAGAGATCGTTGCCATGACCGGCGACGGCGTCAACGATGCACCGGCGATCAAGGAAGCCGATGTCGGCGTGGCAATGGGCAAAAGCGGCACCGATGTGGCACGGCAGGCAGCAGACGTGGTGCTGACCGATGACAATCTGGCAACGCTGGTAGACGCAGTGGAACAGGGACGATGCGTCTACGCCAATATCCGAAAATTCGTCCGGTATCTGCTGTCCTGCAACATCGGCGAAGTGCTGACCATGTTTCTGGGAATCCTCATGGGCATGCCGGTGGTGCTGCTGCCCACCCAGCTGCTGCTGGTGAATCTGGTAACTGACGGGCTGCCGGCGATTGCTCTGGGGCTGGAGCCGCCGGAGCCGGAAGCCATGCAGAAGCCGCCCCGCAGGCCTGACGAAAGCTTCTTCTCTGACGGGCTTATGGGACGTATTTTCTTCCGCGGCATGCTCATCGGTATCTGCACACTGGGAGCATTTTCCGCTGTTGTCCGCACCGGCGGCACACTGGAAGCCGCACGGACAGCGGCATTGTGCACCCTGATCCTGTCCCAGCTGGTACATGTTTTCGAGTGCAAATCCGAACGGCGTACCCTGTTCTCCATGCCCTACGGCAACAATCTGTGGCTGGTGGGAGCCGTACTGGTTTCTGTGGCAGTGCTGGCGGCGGCAGTTGCCGTGCCCATGCTCCGCGTGATCTTCTCCACAGTCATGCTGACCCGTCCGCAATGGTACATCGCCCTGGGCTTCTCCCTGACTGTGCCTCTGTGCAGTTCCATTGCCGGATTGTTCCGGCGGAAAAAACGGGACTGACGATTGCCATACAAAAAAACGGCGTATCCGAAATTGTACTCGGATACGCCGTTTTGTATAATGGGAAAATTCAAAATGTCATTTGTTCAGGGAAACACTGAATAAAGCTTGTGCGTAAGATGCATAGTCAGATTTTTCGGCAGATTGCATAGAAATTCCGCAGGCAGACTGTATGTCTGGCAAGGGATTTCTGGGCAATATGACGGAAAATCTGCAAGCAGATTGCGTGCAAAGCCGTCAGGTGGGCTTTATGCAGTGTTTCCTTAGTGTTTCCTTTATGCCTGAACCGGAGTGCCGGAAATTGCCTTTTCAGCAACTTCCACTTCAGATTCCTGTTCCTTCCTGGCACGCTTACGGAAGCCCGCCAGCAGCAGTCCGGCGAATACCACAGCGATCACTGCCAGAACCACACAGTCGGTGGTGATGTCCAGACCGGACGCGATACCGCTGCGGAAGCCGTGAACGGTATAGGTGAACGGCATGAACGGATTTAGTACCTGATAGAACTTATCGGACAGTTCCAGCGGATAGGTACCTGCACAGCCGCTCAGCTGGAGTACCATGAATACCAGCAGGATAAAGTCGCCGATAATGTCGAGGAAGAAGTTGACGCAGTATTCCAGTGTCAGGAATGCGATAGAAGCAAGGCATGCAATGATCAGTGTCTTGCCCATGTATTCCGGCTGGAAGCCGTTGAACCACGACAAGCACAGGATCATCAGTACTGCCTGCAGCAGTCCCATTGCCCACAGCTTTGCCAGCGTGAGAAGCCATGCCTTTCCTGCCTTGCGGTTACCGATCTTCTGATGATACGGCGACAGCATAACGCAGAATGCCAGACCGGATACCCACAGACCAACGGACATCATATATGCTGCCATAGCATTGCCGTTTGTGGGAACGGCGGTTTCATAGGTTTCGTTGGTCATCACCGGAGCCGAGAACATGTCATAGGTCTTGTCGGTGGTGTCGATACTGTTGACTTCGTCCGCACCGTCCGCCAGAGAGGTCTGGAGTGTCACAGCACCGTTGGACAGCTGCACCAGACCGTCACCCAGTTCCACAGAACCGTCTGCCAGCTTGGAAGCACCGTCCTGAATCTGTCCGGCACCGTCCGTCAGCTGCGAAGCACCGTTATTCAGTGTCGCATTATTGGCTGCCAGTTCTGCTGTACCGTCGGACAGCTGAGCCGCACCGCTTTGCAGCTGTGAAACCGCATCGGTCAGTGTCGGCACGCTGTTTGCCAGCGTCTTGGCACCGTCATCCAGCGAAGAAGCACCGCCTACCAGTGCACCAGCGTTGGAGTCCAGTGTCTGTAAGCCGTCTGTCAGACTGGATACGCCGCCGGTATACTGAGATACGCCGGCTTCCAGTGTACTGCTGCCGTTTGCCAGCTGATCCAGACCAGCTTCCAGAGTCTGAGAGCCGGGGATCAGCTGGGCATTCACTGCGGACTGTACAGACTGCAAGCCGCCGGACAAGGTGGAAATCGCCTGCTGTGCTCCCGGCAGTGCCTGATCTGCACCAGTTGCCAATGCACTGACGCTGGTTTTCAGCTGATCCATTGCGGCGGCAGAACTGCTGAGATCTGTACCCTGCAATGTCTGGGACAAGCCAGTCACCTGTGTGCCGATGTTCGAAACATCGGTTGCCAGTGCGGTCATCGGCTCTGAGAAGCAGCTCAGAAGCTGCTGCTGAGAAGCGGCATCCAAAGACTGGAACACCTCTGTCTGGGTCATTGTGGTCAATGCCGACTGCAAGCTTTGCAGCTGTGCACCGGCATCCTGAGCACTGGTACCGATCGCAGTCAGGCTTGCGGTCAGTGCCTGTGTCAGTGCACTGGTATCCGGCATCGAAGTGTTTTGCAGCGTGGTGTTCAGGGTGTCAATGCCCTGCTGCAACTGTGTCAGTCCGGCACTCAGCTGTTCCATCTGCTGGAGGTTCTCCGCAGAAAGGCTGCTGCCCAGACTGTCAGACAAAGTCTGCAAACCAGCAGTCATCTGTGCACTGCCGGCTTGCAGCTGTGCAGCACCGCTGGTCAGAGAAGCTGCACCATTTTGCAGCTGGCTGCTGTTGCCGGACAAGGTCTGGGCACCGCTGTAAGCGGCAGCCACGCCGTCCGTATAGCTGTTGACACCGCTGGACAACGTGCCGGAACCGTCAGACAATGCCACTGCACCGTCTGCCAGTGTGCCGGCACCGCTTGCCAGCTGATCCATGCCGTCAGACAAAGTCTGGGCACCGCTGTTGACAGTTGCCACACCGTCGGTGTAGGTTTGCAGACCGCTTTGCAGGGTCTTTGCACCGTCTACAAATGTCAGCGTACTGTCAGACAAAAGCTTCAGATTGTCGGTAATGGTGGTGTTGCCGTCCTGTAGATCGGAAACACCGTCCTTGATTTGCAGTGCACCATCTGCCGCATCACTCATGCCGTCGCCTACGGTTCCCATCTGATCGAAGATCGTTTCGGTGTACTCCTTGGTCACACTTTCGGAAACTTCCTTCTGGATCTTTGCCAGAGCCGTTTCGCTCATCTTGCTGGCGATGTAGTTGGTGCCGGGATTGGTGGCATATTGCAGTTCCATTTTCTTCGGCTCATCGTCCATGAGGGTGGAAGCATTTTCAGAGAAGTCTGACGGAATGGTAATCACCATATAATATGTGCCGTCTGCAATGCCCTTTTCCGCCTTGTCTGCACTGACGAAGTGAAAATCCAGCTGGTCATTTTCTTTCAGCTTATCCACCAGTTCATCTCCGACGGCAAGGGTCTTTCCCTCATAGTCTACCGATTTGTCGTTGTTGACGACTGCCACCGGCAGCTGGTCCACGTTGCCGTACGGATCCCACATGGAGCCCAGAAACAGCGTGGTGTAAATGGTCGGGATCAGCATAATTGCCGCCATAGCGATACCATTGAAATGCCGCCAGAAAAAGTTCTGCTTTTTTCCGGAATCGCTCGATCGCATAAATACCTACTTCCTTTCTATTGTGAAACAAAGACTGCTTTCCCCGAATGCACAGTTTTGCTTCTCTGCGAGTGACGAAACACAGCTGTCTACAAAAAAGTTTTTGTCTACAAATAGAAAACTGTTGACTTTTCGTCCTGTATCTATTATAATATAAGGGAAGATAATTTGCAACCGTTGATTTTGCAAATTTCGCCTAGTAATAGACATCGTGTCTATTATATGCCATGACAGCCCCGAATGTCATGACAAGGAAAACGATAAAAAGCATCTATGTTAGATAAAGGAAGATGTATCATGACAAATAATATCAAACAGGAACGGCGGTACCGCCGCACAGAAGCTCTGATCCTGAACGGACTGACTACCCTGCTCCAGCAGAAAAGCATCAAGGAAATCACAGTGCGGGAACTGGCAGATCTGGTGGACATCAACCGCTCTACCTTTTATCTCCACTATACCGACATTTACGACCTGCTGGAAAAGACAGAGCAGCGGCTGTTGCAGCAGCTGCTGGACGCAGTAAACCAAAACTGGACCTTGCCGGAAACGCCGAAAAACTTTTTCGCGTTTCTGGAACAGGCTTTCACCATTCTCTCGGAAAACGCACAGCTTTGTTCTGCCCTGATCGGACCGAACGGTGACATTGCCTTTTTGCGGAACATTGAAAAGATGATTCGGGAAAAGGGCGTACAGACACTGCGGTCATTCGCCCCCAAAGAACTTCGGGAACAGGATCTGCAATATGCCATTTCCTTCGCCCTCGCCGGCTGCATGGGACTGATCGAACACTGGCTGAAAAACGGATGTCCGGAAACACCGACCCACATGGCAGAACTGACACTGGTGCTCCTGCGGGAGGGAACAACTTCTATTGGCGTGCCGGAACTGGCACCGCATGTCCTGCATTGAGCAGTTGAAACAAAACCGAAACTGACTGTCACATTCCAATAAAAAGCCGCCGCCGTGCATGAAAAATTGCACAGCGGCGGCTTTTCTATTTCTATAGTATCATGATGTATGTTCGTTCTTCTGCCGCTTCTCCGGTCTGGGGATATGTGCGGCTGCCGGTTTCCGAAAAGTGCATGCCAATGCGTTGCATCACCCGTTCCGAGGCGGCGTTCCGTGCATCGCAGCAAGCAACCAATGTGCGATAGGGCAACTTTTCCCGACACCACTCCACCACAGCTTTCGCGGCTTCTGTCGCATAGCCCTTTCCGTGTGCATCTGCACGAAACAGCCAGCCCAGCATGCCCTGTTCCGGTGTCATGTACTCCAATGTGACCGTGCCGAGCAGTTCCGCTTTTCGCAGCACTGCAAATTCATACGTCTGTGGGAAAAGACTGTTCCATGCTTGGGCAGCGTTCTGCAAAAACGTGTGCAGTTCTGCTTCCTGCTCCAACGGGTAGAACAGCATATACTTCGTCAGTTCGCCGTCCGCAGCAAATGTGCGGAATGCTGCAAAATCTGTCGGAGCCAACGGACGCAGCAGCAGACGTTCGGTTTGTAGTATTGTCATGAGGTTTCTCCTATTTAAAGGTAGGCCGACATGGCAACCAGAAATACCGCGTCCATGCTGTACCAGCCATTTTCGTATCGAAATACGATAAATTCCTCTTTTTCTGTCTGTTTGCCTTCGTCAGACTGATAGCGAACCTTCAGGTCAAACTGCACTGCCTTTTTGATCTCCAGATCTGCATCTTCTTCCAGATCAAAGTCAAAATAGTCGGAAAAATCGTCCCGATCCAATTTTTCCTGATCGGTAATGCTGACTTTGATGTCGTCATAGCCGCTGTAGTACTTGTCCAGATACGCCTGCACTTCCTTGAGCAGTTCCCGTTTGGTCAGGTCTTTTTCGTCCATGACTTCTTTCAGGTAGTCTTTCGGGACGGTGTCCAGCAGCTTCTTGGCATCACACTTTTCAATTGCCTGATAGTACTCCTTGACTACCTGTTTCGGTCCGCCGGTGCACAGGGAACCGATCAGCACCAACGCCAGCACAATGACGATCAGCACACAGATCACGGCAATGCCCAGCCCTTTTCTGGTGAGCTTTTGTGAGCCGGCAGTGAACGAAGCCCCACCATTTTCTGACGGGTTCACCTGCTGCTGTTTTGCCCCGCAAAACGGACAGAACAAGTCCCCTCCCTCAATCTTTTTCCCGCAGTTCTGACAAAACATTACGATCACTCCTTTTCGTTTTTCCGATCCTCTGCAACCATACGCCGCAATTCCGCAAAGGCAGCGTCCTCTCCCTGCTCCGCCAGCAGAGTCAGCAGCCGCATCAGTTCCCGTTCTGTGTTGGCGTGCAGCAGTCCCCGCTTGCGGGAAGTGGATTTCTGAAAATACGCCAGCGGACAGGTCTGGTCATAGGCATCTTTCATGTAGATCTTGCTGGCGGCAACTCTGTCACAGAACATCTCCGCCAGAAACCGCACCGGCATTTCCACCGGTTCCACTTGCTTGGTTCTGGGGTTATAGTCCGACCAGTACTCGAAATGGTGACGGTTCCGCCCCTTGTGGTGCATCCATGCCAGCGAATAGCCCAACGCCTCTCGTTCGGCTTCGTTGGGACTGCGTTTGCCGTCCTGATAGTACCGGACACCCTGCCAGAATTCTGTCGGGCTGTACTTGGACAAATCATGCCGCAGCCCCTGCCAGAAAATCCCCGCCCGCCGGCAGTGCCGCATGACAGTATGCCGATGTCGGGTAATGGTACAGAAATGCCCCCAAAAAGAATGCCAGCCCATGGGAAAAACCTCCTGTTGCAGATGATACTTTTAGTATAGCTTTTTTTTGGGGAAAAGTCAAGGCAGCCCTGGCTCAAAGCTTGCACGTAAATTTTAGGAAACACTGAATAAAACTTGCAAGCAGATTGCGTGCAAAGCCGTCAGACGCTCTTTGTGCGGTATTGCCTTATAGTTCAATTCCAAAAAAATTTCTCCCCGCCCTTGACTTTTCCGAAAAATCTGGTACATTCCATAGATGCGGAAGGGAAATCACAAGGAGGGATTTCCATGAAAGAAAAAATCTGTATCGGAATCGGTGCTGCCGGCGGGCTGTTGGCTGCGGCTCTCGGCGGCTGGGACTTGGGCTTACAAGTGCTTCTGGGCTTTATGGCGGCAGACCTCGGAACAGGGCTGCTTACTGCCGGCGTATTCCACAATTCCCCGCACACCAAAGATGGCAGGCTGGACAGCCGCTGCTGTTTTCAGGGCATGTGCCGCAAGGCAGAAATGCTGGTGTTTGTCGGGGCGGCAAACGCGGCGGACTTACTGCTGGACAGTCACTTCCTGCGAAGTGCAGTCATCATTGGCTTCTGTGCCAGCGAAGCCCTCTCGCTTACGGAAAACGCCGGACGTATGGGCATTCCCCTGCCGGCAGCGTGGAAAAATGCTGTCAGTCTGCTAAGCCGCAAGGCACAGCCGGACAGCCCGTCGGAACAGGAGTGATCGCTATGCAGATACAAAACGCCTACCTCACCCACAACCGCCCCAAAACACGCCGAAGCCGTACCACTGCCATTGCCGTGCACTGGGTCGCAAATCCCAACAGCACCGCCATGGCAAACCGGAACTACTTTAACACCACCAGCCGTGCCGTTTCCAGCAACTATATTATCGGGCTGCAGGGGGAAATCCTGTGCTGCATTCCCGATGAGGAAACCAGCTGGTGCACAAATGAAGCAAATTCCTATACAGTCAGTGTGGAGTGCTGCCATCCGGACTGGACAGGCTGCTTCACGGGAAAAACCTACACCAGTCTGGTGAAACTGACTGCCCGGCTGTGCCAGAAATATCATCTGGATCCGCAGAACGGCGGGGTGATACGACACTACGACGTGACACGAAAGATCTGTCCAAAATGGTTTGTTCCTGCCAGCCGCGGCGGGTCGGATACCAACGATGAGCGGCATTGGAAACAATTTCTGCATGACGTTGCCCAGCAGATGCAACGCGGCAGTACTGCCATTCCCACACCGGCAGCAGAGCCGGACAGCTATCGGGTCCGCGTGACTGTCGATGCCCTGCGGATCCGTAAGGGAGCTGGTACCAGCTATGCGATCACCGGCTGCATTCGGGACAAGGGTGTCTATACTATTATAAAGACCTGCGGTAACTGGGGCAAGCTGAAATCCGGTGCCGGCTGGATCTGTCTGGGATACTGCCGGAAGCTTTGATTGCAGATCCTGCCGAACAACAAAAAGCCTGTCGGGGAGCAATTCTCCCTGACAGGCTTTTGCAATATTCTCTACCTTTTTACCAGAGTGTTCCGTTTACTTTTTCAGATCCATGAGCATGGCGTTCAGTGCACTCAAGAATGCAGAGATCGAAGAGTTGATGATGTCCGAATGCACGCCAACGCCCCAATAGGTCTTGCCGTTCTTCTCCAGTCCCACATAAGCCACTGCCTTGGAATTGGAGCAAACCTCCAGTGCATGTTCTGTGTAGGTGGTGAGAGAGAAGTCCATATTCAGGTGTGCCTTTACCGCATTGGAAACTGCGTCCAGACGACCGTTTCCGTCACCGTGTACTGTTTCTGTGCTGCCCTTATAGGAAATGGTTGCCTCGGTGCCAATGGCATTTTCACCCTTCTGCACGAAGTGGACTTCCGGAATGGAAACCGGTGTTTCCACGTTGACATAGTGCTTGGTGAAGATGTCCAGTACTTCTTCCGGCAGCAGTTCCTTGTGGGCGTGGTCGGAAACACCCTTGACCAGATAGCCGAAAGATTCCCGCATCTTCTGCGGAATGTGGTAGCCGTACTTGGTTTCCATGAGGTAGCTGACACCGCCCTTGCCGGACTGACTGTTGATACGGATCACGTCTGCCTCGTAGACACGGCCCACATCTTCCGGATTGATGGGCAGATACGGCACGTTCCAGTGCTTGCAGTCGTGTTCCTCTCTCCAGTGCATGCCCTTGGCAATTGCGTCCTGATGAGAACCGCTGAATGCGGCAAATACCAGCTGACCGCTGTACGGCGAACGCTCATAAACGTGCATTCTGGTGACACGCTCGTAAACCTCTACGATCTCCGGCATGTTGGAGAAGTCCAGTTCCGGATCCACGCCCTGCGAATACATGTTCAGAGCCAGTGTGACAATGTCCACGTTACCGGTACGCTCACCGTTGCCGAACAAGGTGCCCTCGATACGGTCGCCGCCGGCAAGCAACCCCAGTTCGCTGTCTGCCACAGCACAGCCGCGGTCGTTGTGGGGGTGCAGGGAGATGATGACATTTTCCCGACGGTACAGGTTGTCGCTCATGTATTCGACCTGATTAGCATAAACATGCGGCATGGAGTGGGAAACCGTAACCGGCAGGTTAATGATGACCGGATCTTCCGGTGTCGGTTCCCAGATTTTCAATACGGCGTTGCAGATCTCCAGAGCGAATTCCGGTTCGGTGCCGGTAAAGCTTTCCGGAGAATACTCAAACCGAAAGTGTCCCTCGGTCTTTGCCCGATATTCCTTGCAGAGATTTGCCCCCAGTTCCGCCAGCTTGATGATGTCTTCCTTGCTCTTTTTGAACACCTGTTCCCGCTGTGCCACGGAAGTGGAATTATAGAGGTGCACAATGGCATGTTTTGCACCCTTCAGGGCTTCAAATGTCTTGGCAATAATGTGTTCCCGTGCCTGTGTCAATACCTGAATGGTGACATCGTCCGGAATCATATTGTTTTCGATCAGAGTACGGCAGAATTCGTATTCGGTTTCAGAAGCAGCCGGAAAGCCGATCTCGATCTCCTTGAAGCCGATCTTTACCAGATAGCGGAAGAATTCCAGCTTTTCGTCCAGACTCATAGGCGTGATTAAAGCCTGATTGCCGTCACGCAGATCGACGCTGCACCAGATCGGTGCCTTTTCGATCATTGTCTTTTGTGCCCAACGCATAGGCGGGTTCTTTACCGGAAAAAACTGCGGTGCATACTGTTCTACGTTTTTCATAAGATACATTCCTTTCCTGTTGTGTGTAGGTGATCTACCCTGTCATGTGATCTGCGGCGATCTGCTCTGTCTACAAAAAAAGCCCCTTCCATACAGATATTTTCATCTGTACAAAAGAGACGAAGATCCATTTTTCTCCGTGGTACCACTCTTTTTGACGCAGCGTGTGCGTCCACTCATCACATCTGACAATGTGTACTCTGCTAACGGAGAGTATCCGGCACAGCCTACTGATACGGGACAATGCCCGTCTGTTCCGCCTGCGGCTCGGGGACCAGTTATCCTGAACGCCCTGCTGTCGGCTCACACCAGCCGCCGACTCTCTGCGATGCAGAATGCGTTCTCTTTTCTTCCCGTCAAAGCCTTTTTCATGATACACCAGCAATCCCATTGCTGTGAATATCTTCAGTATAGCAGTTTTCGCCTTGTTTGTCAAGCATTTTTGCGAAAATTCTTTGGATTTCACGAAAGACGCTGAATATTTCTGTTTTACAGTGCTGTATATTGAACAAATTGTATCCAAAATGTAAAAACAAAAGACAGACACTTGCATTTGCGAAAACATAGTGCTATACTAGACACATACGAACAGCAATGGCGGTGAATATCGCCGTCCGGCGGCGGAGTCGTAAAGTCTTTCGGAAAGGGAGTATCCTCACATGTACAGTGACATGATGTGCCGGCTGGCAGCACGAGTGATGATCGTGGAACTAGACGCTCGAGTCATTTTGACCCGAAGCGGAATTTGTGCTGTACAGACCGTGGTTCCAAAGACAAATGCGAACGGCTGTTTTTCCGCCGCAACGCTTGCATGAAGATTGGAAGCTTTCGGTATGACAGCCGAAGGCTTTTTTTATAAGACACCGCAAAATGTCTCGCTGTACAGCCGCCTGCGTGCCTGTACTTCTTTCATAGAAAGCGTGCCGCATCTGCCGGCATATCGCTTCGGGTCTATACCAATCGTATTTTTGCTAACAGAATCAGCAATTCTTCTCAAATATCGGAGCTTTTGCCCAAACGGAAAAGTTTCCCAGTAAAAAGGTGAAAAACAAATGAAATTGAAAGGTGCACAAATCATCGTAGAAACCCTGATCGAACAGGGTGCTTCTACGGTATTCGGCTATCCGGGCGGACAGGTCATCGACATCTACGATGCCCTCTATCTGGCACAGGACCGGATCCATCACATCATCACAGCCCATGAACAGGGTGCCGCACATGCAGCAGACGGTTATGCACGTGCCACCGGCAAGGTCGGCGTTGTCATCGCCACCTCCGGTCCGGGTGCCACCAATCTGGTCACCGGTATCGCCACTGCATATCTGGACTCTGTGCCGCTGGTAGCGATCACCGGCAACGTGCCGAACTCTCTGATCGGACGGGACAGCTTTCAGGAAGTGGACATCACCGGCGTGACCATGCCGATCACCAAGCACAACTTCCTGGTAAAGCGTGTGGAAGATCTGGCAGATACCATTCGGGAGGCATTCCGCATTGCCAAGTCCGGCAGACCGGGACCGGTTCTGGTGGACGTTCCCAAGGACGTACAGAACGCCCTGTATGAGTACACTGCACAGAAGCCGGTGGAAAAAGATCCGGTTCCGGCAGTCAACGACAGCGAGATCGAAAAAGCAATCGAAATGATTCTGGCTGCCGAAAAGCCGTACATCTACATCGGCGGCGGTGCAATTACCGACGATGCCGGTGCGGAAGTTCTGGCTCTGGCAGAAAAGATCGACGCACCGATCGGCTGCACCATGATGGGCATTTCCGCAGTGCCGTCCTCCAATCCCCGCTGGCTGGGCATGGAGGGTATGCATGGACACTATGCCTCCTCCATTGCACAGAATGAAGCAGACCTGATCATCACAGCAGGCTGCCGCTTCAGCGACAGAGGCACCGGCAACACTGCAAAGTATGCCAGAAATGCCAAGATCATTCACATGGACATCGATGCTTCTGAGCTCTGCAAGAACATTCCGGTAGAACTGGGCATGACCGGTTCCATGAAGGATATCCTGCAAAAGCTGGCGGAAAAACTGCCGCAGCAGACCCACGCCGACTGGATGGCACGTGTGGCTGAATTACAGGAAAAGACCAGAGAACTGGAAGCACAGAATCCGGACGAACTGACACCGTTCACTGCCATCGATGCACTGGCAGAAGCGGCAGACAAGGAAACGATCGTTGCCACAGACGTTGGACAGCATCAGATGTGGGTGGCTCAGCACTATCCGTTTGAAACACCCCGCACCTTTATTTCCAGCGGCGGTCTGGGCACCATGGGCTTTGGTCTGGGTGCTGCGATCGGTGCCGCAACTGCAACCGGCAAAAAGACCATTCTGGTCACCGGCGACGGCAGCTTCGGCATGAACCTGAACGAACTGGCTACCGCAGTCACCAACCAGACACCGGTCGTTGTATTCATCATGAACAACGGTGTGCTGGGCATGGTTCGGCAGTGGCAGACCCTGTTCTTCGACAAGCACTATTCCAACACCACGCTGGAACGCAAGACCGACTTCGTCAAGCTGGCAGAAGCATTCGGCATGCCAGGCTATCGTGCCATGAATATGGCAGAACTGAAAGAAGTCCTGCCCAAGGCGTTTGCCGAAAAGGGACCGGTTCTGGTAGATTGTGCGATCGACTGTGACGCATTCGTTCTTCCCATGCTGCCGCCGGGCGGCTGCATCGATGATATTATCGTCGATATTTCTGCAATGTAAAGGGGTGTGTCATCATGGATCAAATCGAACGCTTTGTTATTTCCGTCCTCGTTGCAAACCATTCCGGTGTGCTGTCCCGCGTTTCGGGCATGTTCACCAGACGAGGCTTTAATATTGATACCCTGACAGTCGGAGAAACCGAATCACCGGAATTCTCCCGCATCACCATTTCCACCCACTGCGACCGCGGCATCTGTAACCAGATCGTCAAGCAGCTGGAAAAGATGTATGATGTCAAGACCGTCAAGGTCATGAAACAGGATCAGACAGTGGTCCGCGAGCTGCTGCTCATCAAGATCAACAATGTGGCAGACAAGCGTCAGGATATTATGTCTGTGGTCGATGTCTTCCGTGCGAAGATCACCGACTATTCTCCGGAGGCACTGGTCATCGAAATTCGCGGCGAGTCCTCTAAGATCAACGCTTTTATTGAGCTGCTGGAACCCTACGGCATCATGGAAATGTGCCGCACCGGTCTGGTCGCTCTTGAAAGAGGCGGCTCATGCCTGAAAGATGCGTGAGCAGTCGTATATAAATGGATCAGCAGACTGCACGGATGCTCCGGCGGTACTGCGTCGGAAATGAAAAATCGTTTCCGAAACCCAAATTTATTCAAAGGAGTCTTTCACAATGGATCATGTTGCAAAGGTATTTTATCAGGAAGACTGTGACCTGTCGCTGCTGTATGGCAAGACTATCGCTGTTATCGGCTACGGCAGTCAGGGTCACGCACACGCACTGAATGCCAAGGAATCTCTGGGCGATAAGGCCAGAGTAATCATCGGTCTGTACAAGGGCAGCAAGTCCTGGGCAAAGGCTGAGGCACAGGGCTTCGAAGTATTCACCGCAGCAGAAGCTGCAAAGCAGGCTGACATCATCATGATTCTGATCAATGATGAAAAGCAGGCAGCAATGTACAAGAAGGACATTGCACCGAATCTGGAACCGGGCAATATGCTGATGTTCGCTCACGGTTTCGCAATCCACTTCGGTCAGATCATCCCGCCGGCAGATGTTGACGTTACCATGATCGCTCCGAAGGGACCGGGACACACCGTTCGTTCGGAATATCTGGCAGGCAAGGGCGTTCCGTGCCTCGTTGCTGTACAGCAGGACGCAACCGGCAAGGCTCAGGATCTGGCACTGGCTTATGGTCTGGCTATCGGCGGTGCAAGAGCCGGCGTTCTGGAAACCACATTCCGTACCGAAACAGAAACCGACCTGTTCGGTGAACAGGCTGTTCTGTGCGGCGGCGTTTGTGCCCTGATGCAGGCTGGTTTCGAAACTCTGTGCGAAGCTGGTTATGACCCGAGAAACGCTTACTTCGAATGCATTCACGAGATGAAGCTGATCGTAGACCTGATCTACCAGAGCGGTTTCGCAGGCATGCGTTACTCCATCTCCAACACTGCGGAATACGGCGACTACATCACCGGTCCGAAGCTGATTACCGAGGAAACCAAGAAGACCATGAAGCAGATCCTGAAGAACATTCAGGACGGTTCCTTCGCAAAGGAATTCCTGCTGGATATGAGCGAAGCAGGCGGTCAGGCACACTTCCGTGCTATGCGTAAGCTGGCTGCTGAGCATCCGTCTGAAAAGGTCGGCGAAGAGATCCGTAAGCTGTACAGCTGGAACGGCGAAGACAAGCTGATCAACAACTAATCAGCACATTTGCTACAGCAATCCCCCATTTCTGAATCGATGGGATACGCAGGGATAAAACCATAACGCAGAAACTGCTTTCCTGACGCAATATCAGGAAAGCAGTTTTTGGATACACAGCAAATCCATTGTGACACACGGAAAAGTATTTTTCCGAAACTATATGAGGTGAAAAAAATGAACGGTAATTTTTACTGTGAGGGTGTCGATAAGGCACCCCAGCGTTCCCTGTTCCACGCACTGGGAATGACCAAGGAAGAAATGGAACGTCCGCTGGTCGGCATCGTTTCTTCTTATAATGAGATCGTACCGGGACACATGAACATCGACAAAATCGTGGAAGCTGTCAAGCTGGGCGTTGCCATGGCTGGCGGTACACCGGTAGTATTTCCGGCAATTGCAGTCTGTGACGGTATCGCCATGGGACACAAGGGCATGAAATATTCTCTGGTGACCCGTGACCTGATTGCCGACTCCACCGAGTGCATGGCTCTGGCACATCACTTTGATGCACTGGTCATGATCCCGAACTGTGACAAGAATGTCCCCGGTCTGCTGATGGCTGCTGCAAGAGTGAACGTGCCGACTGTCTTTGTCAGCGGCGGTCCGATGCTTGCCGGTCACGTCAAGGGCAAGAAAACCAGTCTGTCCAGCATGTTTGAAGCTGTCGGCTCTTACGCTGCCGGCAAGTTCACTCTGGAGGACGTGGAAGAATTCGAGAACAACGCCTGCCCCACCTGCGGTTCCTGCTCCGGCATGTACACCGCAAACTCTATGAACTGCCTGACTGAAGTGCTGGGCATGGGGCTCAAAGGCAACGGCACCATTCCGGCAGTATATTCTGAACGTATCAAGCTGGCAAAACAGGCTGGTATGGCAGTTATGGATATGTACCGGAAGAATATCCGTCCCCGCGACATCATGACCGCAGACGCTTTTGAAAACGCACTGACCGCAGATATGGCACTGGGCTGTTCCACCAACAGCATGCTGCACCTGCCGGCAATTGCCAACGAATGCGGCATCAAGATCGATCTGGACATGGTCAACCAGATCAGTGCACGCACCCCGAACATCTGCCACCTTGCTCCGGCAGGTCACGCATACATGGAAGACCTGAACGAAGCCGGCGGCATCTATGCCGTTCTGAACGAACTGACCAAGAAGAATCTGCTCCACACCGATGTGATGACTGTCACCGGCAAGACCATGGCAGAGAACATCAAGGGATGTATCAACAAGAACACCGACATCATTCGCCCGATCGATCAGCCGTACAGCGAAACCGGCGGTATTGCTGTACTCAAGGGCAATCTGGCTCCGGATCGCTGCGTTGTAAAGCGGAGTGCCGTTGCAAAGGAAATGCTGGTACACAAGGGACCGGCAAAGGTATTCAACAGCGAAGAAGAAGCTATTGCAGCGATCACCGGCGGCAAGATTGTCAAGGGTGATGTCGTTGTGATCCGGTACGAGGGACCTGCAGGCGGTCCGGGCATGCGGGAAATGCTCTCCCCGACTTCTGCAATCGCCGGCATGGGACTGGACAAGGACGTTGCCCTCATCACAGACGGCCGCTTCTCCGGTGCGACCCGCGGTGCAGCGATCGGTCACGTTTCTCCGGAAGCAGTCAACGGCGGTACCATTGCCTATGTACAGGACGGCGACATCATCTCCATTGACATTCCGAACCACAGCATTCAGCTGGAAGTTTCCGACGAGGAACTGGCAGAACGGAAAAAGACCACCAAGATTCTGGTCAAGGAAAACCTCACCGGCTATCTGAAGCGGTATTCCAAGATGGTTTCCTCTGCGGATCAGGGTGCGATCATCAACCGCATGGATTAAGAACCTATCTTCACAAGAAGCAATAAACAAAGGAGGAACTCACCCTATGGGTATGACAATGACACAAAAGATCCTTGCTGCACACGCCGGCTTGGATTCTGTCGAAGCCGGTCAGCTGATCCTGGTCAATCTGGATCGGGTACTGGGCAACGACATCACTTCCCCCGTTGCAATTCGGGAATTCAACAAGCTGAACAAGGACAACGTTTTCGATAAGGACAAGGTGACCATGGTCATGGATCACTTTGCCCCGAACAAGGACATCAAGGCTGCCACACAGTGTAAAATGTGCCGCGATTTCTGCGGCGAAAAGGAGATCACCCACTTCTATGACGTTGGTCAAATGGGTATCGAACATGCCCTGCTGCCGGAAAAAGGACTGGTCGTTTCCGGTGACGTTGTCATCGGTGCGGACTCTCACACCTGCACATACGGTGCACTGGGTGCATTTTCTACCGGTGTCGGCTCTACCGATATGGCATGCGGCATGGCGATCGGCAAGGCTTGGTTCAAGGTGCCGTCTGCTATCAAGTTTGTTCTCAAGGGCAAGCTGAACCCGTACATCTCCGGCAAGGACGTGATCCTGCACATCATTGGCAAGATCGGCGTAGACGGTGCTCTGTACCGCTCTATGGAATTCACTGGCGAGGGCGTGGCTTCTCTGTCCATGAGCGACCGTCTGACCATGACCAACATGGCAATCGAAGCCGGTGCCAAGAACGGTATCTTCGTGGTTGACGATCAGACACTGGCATTCGTGGCAGAGCACAGCGACCGCAAGCCGGTTGTCTATAAGGCTGACGAAGATGCCGTTTACGATGAAGTTATCGAAATCGACCTGTCCGAGATCAAGTCCACCGTGGCATTCCCGCACCTGCCGGGCAACACCCGCACCATTGACGAAGTGGGCGAGGTGAAGATCGATCAGGTTGTCATTGGCTCCTGCACCAACGGTTTCTACAAGGACATCGAAGAAGCTGCTTCCATTATCCGCGGCAAAAAGGTGGCAAAGAACGTCCGTGCCATTATCATTCCGGCAACACAGGCAATTTACCTGAAGGCTATGGAAAACGGTCTGCTGAAGGACTTCATCGAGGCTGGCTGCGTAGTATCTACCCCGACCTGCGGCCCGTGTCTGGGCGGACACATGGGCATTCTGGCTGCCGGCGAACGTGCAGTTTCCACCACAAACCGGAACTTCGTAGGCAGAATGGGTCACCCGGAATCTGAAGTATATCTGGCAAGTCCGGCAGTTGCAGCAGCAAGTGCCATTGCCGGCAAGATCGTTTCCCCGAAGGAGGTACTGTAATCATGCAACTGAACGGAACTGTCATCAAATACGGCGACAACGTGGACACGGACGTCATCATTCCGGCACGTTATCTGAATACCATTGACAAGAAGGAACTGGCTTCTCACTGCATGGAAGATCTGGATACCACCTTCACCAGCCGCGTGAAGCCGGGCGACATCATGGTCGGCGGCGAAAACTTCGGCTGCGGTTCTTCCCGTGAGCATGCCCCGATCGCAATCAAGGAAAGCGGCATTGCCCTGGTCATTGCCAAGAGCTTCGCCAGAATTTTCTACCGGAACTCTATCAACATCGGTCTGGCGATCGTGGAGTGTCCGGAGGCTGTGGACGCTATCAGCGAGGGCGACACTGTGGAAGCAGATCTGGACAACGGCATCATTCGCGATGTCACCACCGGCAAGGAATTCCATGTGGCACCGTTTCCGGAATTTATCCAGACCATTATCGCAAACGGCGGTCTGATCGAGTCGATCAAAAAGGGTGCTGTGAAGTAAGCGGTTCTCTGAAACCCTATGATATACAAAAAGCTGCTGTACCATTTGTTTGGTACAACAGCTTTTTTGTTGTCTGAAAACTGGAATTTGACGCTCTATTAATGCTATTAAACCCAATCAATAGCATTCTTTACAAGTTTGACAAATGGTTCACAGGTCAGATTTTGGGTAGTGTGTGCAGGAACGATACAGCAGATTTTTCCCTTGCCATAGGTGTGAATCCATACAGCAGGCTGAACGCCGTTCTTTGAAACGGTTTCTGCAAGAATCGTTGTATCAGCATTCGGAATCATTTTCATTACATAATGTTCGTCAAAATCAGGGAATGTGAATTTGCCAATGCCTTCAATAATCGGATGTTCTGCTATCGGTTTTACAGTAAGCGGACATTGTTCGGGATGAGTGATAAAGTTACTTCTTACAACATTTGTGAGGATTGCGTGATTTTCTGTGTAATCAGTAAGTGATGCGTGAAGCATAATCGTTCCCATACCATTCTGAACATCATTCAGAAATTTCTCCGTCCATTTTTCATCACACCAGATTGGAGTAGGAATCTGATCATTTTCAATAGGATCTTTGAAAGACAAAAACAAATCAAACTGCCCGTTGAAATAATCATTTGGCTTCTTTGTGAATGTTACTTCATAATCTGCGTTAAACAGATAGTCCATCATAGGCTTGATGGAATCATCGTGATGCCAGTAATCGTGTACCAAAACAAATACTTTTTTACTCATAAGTTATACGTCCTTTCATCACCATTTTATGGCTACGTTTCTGTGAATTCTCATTTTTTAGATGTGCGTTAAATTCCGATTTACTGCATTTCCATTATACCACACAATTTCAACTTAGTCAATCCGCCGCAAATTTCACCGGCACAGTTGCCCGATATGCGTTCTTCTCATGTGGAAAAACTGGAAGTTTCATTTCTTGTTTAACTTTTCCCATTCGCTTTTGAGAACTGAATAAACTCTTCTTCCCTCAAAATGATCTTTTCTCCAGAAAAAATCACGAAATGTTCCTTCGTATGTAAGTCCGCACTTTTCAATAACTCTGCGTGAAGCTTCATTTACTGTACGACAATCAATCTCAATTCTATGAAAGTTGATTTTTTCAAAACCAAAACGAATAACAGCTTTCGTCATTTCTGTGGCATATCCCTTACCCTGAAATGCAGGACCGATAACATACTCAATCTCACCATGCTGATTGTTGCTGTCAACTAAGAAAAATGCAATTTGTCCTATACACTCACTGGATGCCTTTTCAATAACTGCCCAGCGATAATAATCTTTACAGGAATAAGAAACAATATACTTCGTATCAAATAACTTCTGAACATCATTAGATGTAGGATAATATGGTTCACCATAATCCCATTGTGTCTGTTCATCTGCTATCCAGTTGCGTAGCATAGAATCAATATCAGAATACTCAAAACGACGAAGTATCAGTCTTTCTGTTTCTATTGTTTGTGTTCCGATGTGTGTCAGCATCTCATTTCCTCCGATTATCACTATAAAGTTTCATATAACTTCCGATTTACTGCATTTCCATTATACCGCACAATTCTAACTTAGTCAATCCGCCGTAAATTTCACCGACACAGTTGCCCGCTATGCGTTCTTTTCATGTGGGAAAACTGGAATTTATCAGTCCATTAGTTCAAGTGCTTTCTCAAAAGGAATACATTCTGCATACCGTTTATTCCACATAAATTCATTATAATAATGGTAGCTTTGTTCAGCGGTCATATACTGATTATCAACTGTACTATTAGCATTTGCAGGAACAATCATTTTGAAACCATGCTCAAATCCCGATTTAATCGTTGCATCAATACAATAATCTGTCTGCAATCCCACAATAATAATCGTATTTTCTTCTTTTTGTCTTAAATACTCCAATAGTCCAGTATCTTTAAAAGCACTATTTACGTTCTTGTCAAAAACAAGTTCACCATTAAGTGGTTGAAATCCATCATATATTTCAAAACCATCATTTCCTTTTGTTAATTCATTGCCAATCCCATCGTCATGCCGAACAAAAATAACTTCTATCTTATTATTTCGAGCTGTTCTTATCAGTTCTATAACACGAGATTTGAATAAATCAAATTGGTATAACTTGTCATTTGTAATTGCTTTTTGTGTATCAACTACCAAAAGTATCATCAACGATTCCTCCACAACTTCCGATTTACCGCACCTTCATTATACCACACAGCCCCAACGCAGTCAATCCGCCGCAAATTTCACTGGCACAGTGCCCGCTATGTGTTCTTCTCATGTGGAAAAACTGGAATTTTCAAATTAGTCTTTGCAAATAACCTTTGAATCTTCACCATCAATTACAATTCCCTGACGGTTGTTAATTGGGCATAGATTCAAA
>NZ_QSTT01000079.1:0-804 GCF_003438725.1 Ruminococcus sp. OM06-36AC | reverse complement strand
CTGCTGTCTTTGACCGAACAGATGGCTTCGAGGACACAGCGGAAATCTTCTCCGCCGTTGGAAGAAAATGCTCCGGGGACGTTTTCCCAGACGATGTATCTTGGGTATTTGCCATTGCTTGCACACCTCATTTCTCGGATGATACGGATCGCTTCGTGAAACAGAGAAGAACGGCTGCCGTTCAGACCGGTTCTTTTTCCGGCGATGCTCATATCCTGGCATGGACTTCCAAAGGTGATGATGTCCACAGGCGGCAGCTTTGCACCATGCAGTCCGCTGATATTGCCGAAGTGTTGTACCTGCGGCAGCCGTTTTTCTGTCACACGAATGGCAAACGGTTCGATTTCAGAAGACCAGATAGGCACAATGCCAGCTAACAGTCCGGCAAGCGGAAAACCGCCGCTGCCGTCAAAGAGGCTGCCAAGGGTGAGGTTACGCATCTGACACCTCTACTTCCGAATATTCCATTCGCTTCCCATCCCGAATCAAATACACATCATCGGAATTTCCGTCATGGAGTTTTGTGTACCTTTCAACGGCTACATCAACAAACTTCGGTTCAAACTCTATGCCGTAACAAATTCTGTCAAGCTGGTCGCAGGCAACAAGCGTAGATGCACTTCCCAGAAATCCATCCAGCACCATTCCATTTGTCTGCGTACACTGGGAAATCAGATAGGCGATCAGCGGGACTGGTTTACTGGACGGATGTCCGCAGCCGTCCTCTTTGCTGTTTTTAATGCGGTCAAACTCAAATACCGTTTTCTGTTTCTGGTCACCATACCAGATATGCTTTCCGTCTTT
>NZ_QSTT01000078.1:0-824 GCF_003438725.1 Ruminococcus sp. OM06-36AC | reverse complement strand
GTCTTGTTTCCGGTTTTCGTGGTAACCGTAATGACATCGCCGGTCAGAATATCACCTTTGATTTGCAGATACTCACCGTTTTCGTTGTAGATGGTCGGTGTCACTGCCACCACTTCCTGCGGAATGTCGCTGGGCAGTGCCTCAATTCGCAGTGTGAATCCGGTTTCATCCCCGTCATTAGTGATAGAGAACAGGTTGCTGTTGGAATACACACCCAAAGGAAACGGAGCATCGTTCTCCGGAAAGGGAAAGTGAAATGCTCCGGTGATGCCGCTGTAATAGGCATAGAAAATATCCCGGCTGTACCAGTAGATGTCCGGACAGAGAATAGAGATCTGCCCACTGATTTGCTGCTCGAAATGCTCCACTTCGCAGGTTTCTACATACCCCTCGGCATAGACATCGATGTTTGCCGTCTTGTACCAGATTTTGATGTATCGAGACGGCTTGACCACATGATACAGCTGATGCCGCCGTTTCTCGATGCTGATGCCACGCATGGCAAAGGAGATGACCACGTTTCGCTTTTCGATAAAGGCGTTATTCAGGTAGCTGCCGTTCATGCCAGCATAGGAAGATGTGGAGATCGTTCCGGCAGGCGGATTCAGACCTTCGATTTTGGAGGTCATGTATTGGTTGGCGGTGGTGGACAGATTCACTTGTTCGCCGGATTCGTTTTCGAGGATGAGAGTGAAATACATGGGATACCTCCTTGCTTTTTCTGGTGGGGTGTGATATAATAGATAAAAATGATAGGGGCATTAGCCCTGTAAATCGGAATTTGTGTGACGAATTATGATATTTAATTTAGAGACGAGGTTGTT
>NZ_QSTT01000077.1:0-929 GCF_003438725.1 Ruminococcus sp. OM06-36AC | reverse complement strand
GTTACAGTCAGTGCATTACCATTCAGATCATAGGTTGTTGCACCAGAGTTATAGCCTGTGCTGTCAGTCGTTCTTACCAAATGTCCCCACGCATCATATTCATAATTCGTGGTCATGTAGTCAGAATCATTTGTGCTGTTCAAACCCGTGTACATTTTGGTTTGGATACCAGCATTGTTGTAGAAATATTTGGTGATATTCTTCTCACCATTAGACGTGCCGTCACTCAATGTTACCTGTGTCAGCAACCCCTGTGCATTGTACTGATTTTCAGTTACACTATACTTTACTGTATCCGAATCCTGCTTTTGAACAGTTTGCTTTGCAAGCGTTACATTACCATTCTTGTCATACTGATTTTCCGTCACAGAGTAGTTGACGGATCCATTCGATTTAGTATTGAACGGTGTGTAGGTCTTAGTAACCTTGTTCAGATAACCATACTCATACTTCGTGATGTTTCCCAATGCATCTGTTTGACGAGCAAGCTGTCCATTGGCATAGTATGCACTAGTTCGCTTGGTTTCACCATTTGTTTTTTCGTAAATTGTGTGTTCCTTGATATCGGTCAGCGTTTCGGAAATAACCTGCTTGTTTTCAGTAATATAAGTCGTTTTAGTTGTTTTCAGACCCTTACAGGAGTGAGAAGCTGAAGTATCAAGTGCAGAATAAATGTCAAAATTGTATCCTGCAAATTCATAGGATGTCTTCGTTAAAATTTGCTTTGTGCCATTTTCACTGCCCAAGAAATATGTTGCCTTTTCTCTTTGAAGACCATCATACGCCGTCAGATTCATTGTGCCGTCTGGATTGGTTTTCTTGATTACCTGTCCGTAAGCGTCATACACATAAGAGGTAATATTACCTTCTGCATCCGTTTCTGATTTTTTGTTTCCGTCCGGATAATAAGTTGTCAAGCTGCCGTGGCT
>NZ_QSTT01000076.1:686-934 GCF_003438725.1 Ruminococcus sp. OM06-36AC | reverse complement strand
TCGTTGTTGCATCTGGTCTTAAAATAGTCATATTACTTGTCCTCCTTGTCGGTTGTTTCTTCTGTTCTGCCGATTTTCGTTTGCAGAACATCAATTGCTTTTTGGATTGCGGGCGGATATGGGATCCCCATTAAACTTGTATTTTCCACGATGGAAAGCAGTTCGTTCAGGCAAAAGCTGATGCAGACTGCATCCCGGATGTAGTTGGTATTCAGCAGAATATCCATCCGAACTGCAACGACGATCAG
>NZ_QSTT01000076.1:0-676 GCF_003438725.1 Ruminococcus sp. OM06-36AC | reverse complement strand
CATCCGAACTGCAACGACGATCAGCATTAAAGTGCAGACCTTTTTCGCCAGACCGAACCAGCCGGCTTTGGAAGAAAGTCCACCGCTTTCTGTGTGTTTGGATTTTTTCATCATAGCGGTGATGATGCCGGTGAAAAAGTCGATTGCCATAAAGACGACCAGTGTCACCAGAGCGGAGTCCCAGCCGCCAAAAATGGCAGTAAAAAAGCCGCCGACCAAGCCGACAGCCACGCAAATGGTATCTTTCATCATATTTTCAACCCTCCAGTACTTTCAGGAATCGGATTTTCGGGTGGGAATTGTTGCTTCTGCCCACCCAGGCAAGGTAATATTCGCCGTCAGAAATGCTGGTGCATTCTGTGATGGTGGTGATAAAGGTGTCCGACTGCAGCCATTGGAAATCCAGAGAAACCGCACGATTTGCATCAATCTCTGTGTTTACATACACGCCAATAGGAATGTCAATTTTCTGCGGTTTCGGCACCAGATACAAACTTCCGGTTTCACTGGAACCCGACTGATAGGATATCACGATTTCAGCGTTTTTCGTCAAGGACAGAGACTTTGTACAAACAGTCAAAACCAACTTATCCCAGTTGAAGCACTCCTGTGAATAGGATAGTACAAAATCATTTGCTGCACTGCAAAACTGCGGATAGGCAGCCAGAAAATCTGT
>NZ_QSTT01000075.1:0-967 GCF_003438725.1 Ruminococcus sp. OM06-36AC | reverse complement strand
AATCCTAAATTATGCAAGTATTTTTTGTCAAAGCGAATCATTCGATAAATTCCAGTTTACCACTCTACACATTCAACGCATTCCGTGTCAACCGATAAATCTCCAACCGTGACAATGCCTTCGGCGATTGATTGGTCTGATTCACCGTTTTCCGGTTGTCCGTGTTGTAATAATTGTTCACCGTCCCACCAGAACTGCCGGGCAGCATTGCTCCGGAGATTCCATGCAAGCTGTAATTCAAATCAGAATCCATAGTCAGCTGCATGGCTTTCGCCACACCGCCCACTGCTTTCTCCACATACTTCTTGCTTTTGTCGATGCCGTTTGCCAGCCCTTTCATAAAGTCCGGCATCCAGCTTTCGTAGTCTGTCAGCGGGCCTTTGTCCGGAACCGAGAAGTGCAGGAAATCCCGAATGGTATCGGCAACATTGGTGACGCAGTCTGCCAGCCAGCCGATGGCACTCTGAATGCCGTCAATGATTCCCTGAATGATGTCCCGTCCCCAGTTCCAGGCATCGGAAGCCAGTCCCTTGATATATCCTACAGCGGCATCGAACCCATTCTGAATGGTAGATTTGATGCCACTGATTTTGTTGGAAACCGCAGAACGAATGTTGTCCCAGATGCTGGACACCGTAGAAGAAATGCTCTGCATCACGTTGGAAATGGTGCTTTTGATACTGTTCCAGATGTTAGATACCACCGACCGGATGGCGTTCAGAACATTGGAAACCGCAGAGCTGATCTGATTCCAGATAGACGATACCACAGAAAAAATGGCATTCATCACACTGGAAATCGTGCCGGAAATGCTGTTCCAGATGGAAGAAACCACATTCCAGATCGCAGACAAAACAGAAGAAATGAAACCAGATACCGCATTCCAAACTGTAGTCACCACATCTTGAATTGCCGTCAAGACCGTGGAAATTGTAGTAGAAATGGCATTCCAGATGGTTTCAAAGGT
>NZ_QSTT01000074.1:0-994 GCF_003438725.1 Ruminococcus sp. OM06-36AC | reverse complement strand
GTGATGTGGTTCATCTCAATCTCCACGCCGATGGTCTGCTTTTTCAGGTTTTCGATTTGCTTTGCGGTTTTTTCGTTCATGGTATTTTCCAGCCTCCTAAAATCCTGTGTCGGCATACCCATTCGCCTCGGGCAGCATCCTGCCTCGGCTCAGGGCATCCGTAATTTCGGGTTTTTTCCCGTTTCGTTGTAACCATATTAACTCTAAACGGAGGAGATAGCAAGCGGCTAAATGTACAGAAAATGCGGTCAAAAGATTGTGTAGAATACACCCTTGCAATCCTTGCAATTGTATGGTAACATACATTACAATGGAAGAGATGCCGCCTTATTTTTTCGCCTTGGATACGGTCTGGAAACTATCGATTTCGGGAATCAGAGCAAGGGAAGAACCATTCTCCCACCGCATATGAATGCTGCCCACATCGTCAATATGCGTGACCTCGCCGACTGTTCCGGGAAGAACCGGATATTTTTCATTTCGCATAGAAATCAGCTGTAATTTCGTTCCGACAGGGTACTTTTTTCGCAGCTGTTCCAGATATGATTCACTCGGAAACTGCATCAGTATCACCAACCTTTCTGAATGCGGAATTGCCTGTGAGATTGCGAAGAATGACTTTTCTTGCTGCCTTGAATTCTGCACCCACCATTCCCAGACGAATCAGGAAACACCGCATGGTGTACTTGGGATTGTCGGAGGTGTCCGGTTTGCGGTTGATGCGGCTCTGGTTCTTGGCAAATTCGCAGAGCATGGAAATGAAGGTGCAGTAGGCATCTGCATCACCGTCCTGTTCGACCGTGAACCATGGAAATTCCACCTTTTCATCAGACGGAATGATGTCCAAACAGTCGGTTTGAAAAGCTGCCTGAAAAAGGGCAACCTTGTTTTCGCAGATCTGCCGGAGATTGCCGAGCGTATGCTCCGTGAAGAAATCGGCTGGCATCTGCACCGTCAAGCCCTTGGATTCCGGTTCTGTGGTGTCCGGAACAGC
>NZ_QSTT01000073.1:0-997 GCF_003438725.1 Ruminococcus sp. OM06-36AC | reverse complement strand
AATGAACGAAAGAAACTGGCATGGGCGATAGCCACGATCATTGGAACAACGGCAGAATATCAGTATATGCCCACCTGTACTTACAAAATCGGGGAATGCTACACTGTTACCAAAGCAGGTGATCTGGAAATCAGTGACCAAGCCGACCGTAAGGAAACAGAACGGCTTCTTGCCGAACTGGCAAGTCGGGGTTATGCTGTTCCGGACACCACAGAACCGGAATCCAAGGGCTTGACGGTGCAGATGCCAGCCGATTTCTTCACGGAGCATACGCTCGGCAATCTCCGGCAGATCTGCGAAAACAAGGTTGCCCTTTTTCAGGCAGCTTTTCAAACCGACTGTTTGGACATCATTCCGTCTGATGAAAAGGTGGAATTTCCATGGTTCACGGTCGAACAGGACGGTGATGCAGATGCCTACTGCACCTTCATTTCCATGCTCTGCGAATTTGCCAAGAACCAGAGCCGCATCAACCGCAAACCGGACACCTCCGACAATCCCAAGTACACCATGCGGTGTTTTCTGATTCGTCTGGGAATGGTGGGTGCAGAATTCAAGGCAGCAAGAAAAGTCATTCTTCGCAATCTCACAGGCAATTCCGCATTCAGAAAGGTTGGTGATACTGATGCAGTTTCCGAGTGAATCATATCTGGAACAGCTGCGAAAAAAGTACCCTGTCGGAACGAAATTACAGCTGATTTCTATGCGAAATGAAAAATATCCGGTTCTTCCCGGAACAGTCGGCGAGGTCACGCATATTGACGATGTGGGCAGCATTCATATGCGGTGGGAGAATGGTTCTTCCCTTGCTCTGATTCCCGAAATCGATAGTTTCCAGACCGTATCCAAGGCGAAAAAATAAGGCGGCATCTCTTCCATTGTAATGTATGTTACCATACAATTGCAAGGATTGCAAGGGTGTATTCTACACAATCTTTTGACCGCATTTTCTGTACATTTAGCCGCTTGCTATCTCCTCCGTTTAGAGTTAATATGG
>NZ_QSTT01000072.1:0-1007 GCF_003438725.1 Ruminococcus sp. OM06-36AC | reverse complement strand
TCTTCCGAACCATTAGCAACCATCTTAGAACGATTGCCATAATCATCATATTCGTATGAATATGTATCAGCTGTCTTACCGTTAGAAATGAATTCCTTGGTCAATCTCTTCAAACCGTCATAATCATATGAGGTTGTTTCTATTGTACCATTTTCATTGCGTACTTTGCAAGCATCTGAACCGTCTAAATAGTACGAATATTCATAACTGGATATGTCGGAGTTTCCAGACTTGGTAACAAGTTTTGTCACCTTGTTGCATCCATTATAAGAATAGGTCGATACCACACCATTTGCAAGTGTTTCAGAAACCTTATTGCCATTTGCATCATAGGTATAAGTTGCAGTCAAATTACCGCTTTCCTTTACCTGAGCAATACGCATTTCAGCATCGTATTCATATTGCGTGGAGGAATACATTGTTTGATGATTAATACCAACCAACTGTTCCTTCGCATACTGCGATACGCCCTCGTAGAAATAGCCCTTAAAAGATTTTGGGCTAAGTTCCTGATAAACACGTCCCAAGGAATCGTACTGATAACTTGTCTGTACACCATTGGCAGTTTTACTCCGCACTCTTCCCATATTGTCATAGACATAGGATTTTGATACATTTTTAGAAGTATCACTGCAAATAGTATTTGCTGTCAGCACACGGTTCAGTGCATCATAGGTGTTAGTGGTCACATTGCCATTGGCATCGGTTACAGTCAGTGCATTACCATTCAGATCATAGGTTGTTGCACCAGAGTTATAGCCTGTGCTGTCAGTCGTTCTTACCAAATGTCCCCACGCATCATATTCATAATTCGTGGTCATGTAGTCAGAATCATTTGTGCTGTTCAAACCCGTGTACATTTTGGTTTGGATACCAGCATTGTTGTAGAAATATTTGGTGATATTCTTCTCACCATTAGACGTGCCGTCACTCAATGTTACCTGTGTCAGCAACCCCTGTGCATTGTACTGATTTTCAGTTACACTATACTTTACTGTATCCGAATC
>NZ_QSTT01000071.1:0-1017 GCF_003438725.1 Ruminococcus sp. OM06-36AC | reverse complement strand
GGCAACACCGCACAATTGCCAAACGAGCAAAAATATGATATAATAGATATATGGAAAGACAAATGACACTGGCAGAAATCAACGATGAACTTGGTGCAGCCAGAACCAATAAAAAAGAATTTTTAGAGAAGCTTGAAGCGATCATACCATGGGAAACATTTCTTGAACTGATACAGCCGAGTTATTACAAAGGAGAACTTGGCAATAAACCATACCCATTGGAATTGATGCTGAGAATATTCATATTGCAGAATGTCTACAATCTCGCAGACATGGCAGTCATGAACGAAGTGATTGACAGCCGTGCATTTTCCAATTTTTGTGGAATCAACTCACCGAGCGAAGTCCCAGACGGTGATACAATCGGACGGTTTCGTAATATCCTGACTCGCAATGGATTACAGGAAAAAATATTTGTTGCTGTTGTGAAAATTCTGATGGAACGAAAGCTCATTCTGAAAAAAGGAACAATTGTGGATTCCACATTTATCGAATCTCCTTCATCCACAAAAAACCGGGAAAAGAAACGTGATCCGGAAGCACATTCTGCGAAAAAGGGAAATACATGGCACTTCGGGTATAAGGCACATATCGGAGTAGATGAGAAAAGTGGTCTTGTCCACACGGTAAAGGCAACTCCGGCAAACGAACATGATGTTACCATTATGAGTGAATTGCTGCATGGAGAAAAAGAACGTGCCTATGGTGACAGCGGATATATCGGAGCAAATAAGAGACCGGAAGCAATTAAGAAAAACAAAAATGGGAAGAAGATCAAGTACCTGATCAACAGACGTCCGTCATCCATCAAAAAGTTATCGAAGAGTGGTCAGTATGCCGCTAAGAAAAAGGAACATCAGAAATCATCTGTCCGTTGTAAAGTGGAGCATGTCTTTGCAGTCATAAAAAATATTTTTCGATATCGAAAGACCCGATACCGAGGTCTGCGAAAACAGACTGCGAAATTGAATATTATGTTCGCATTGGCGAATCTGTATCTGGCTGCCAGAAAATCTC
>NZ_QSTT01000070.1:0-1037 GCF_003438725.1 Ruminococcus sp. OM06-36AC | reverse complement strand
AGAAGCCCATGCAACCAGCTGGTCAGCAGTTTCCAAAATTGCTTCAATTTCGGTATCGGTCAGCTTGTCCGGCATCGCAAAATCATACTTCGCCAATTGCAGATTGTACTCCGCCCGTTTCCGGCAAGTTGCCTTCACTTTACAAAACCGACAGTGTTCACCAGCACAGAAATCTCCCTCGCCTTTGGCAGCAAGTTCGGCTTTTGGTTTCAGTTCGGTTTCCGCCCAGTGCAGCAGCTCCGACAGCGGCAGAGTGCATCCGCTGAGGTTTTGGATTCTTGGCTGAAAAATCACCATCCGGATTTCTGCAATGTCATAGAGGGCATCGAACAGTTCCAACGCCCCGAGAGCGTACAGCATCATCTGCGAGTTGTGGTCAGCAGACACCGCCACGCCTTTGCCATACTTGAAATCGATAACCGTTAAAACATTCTCTGCAACAATCACGCAATCTCCCGTACCAAAACCGCTGGGAACATATCGGCTGAAATCCAGACGCTGTTCCACTAAGACCATGGGTTCTTGCAGATTTGCCAGCAGTTCGGCGATGTACTGGGCATAGCTGTCCGTGCAGTCTTCCATTTCCGTGTCGTAGAAGTCTAAGTTCTCCGCTGGGTTGGGAGCCGGATTTCCGAGCAGTTTTTGCACCTTATATTCTGCCAACTTATGAGCACACGTGCCTTCCAGGGCGTAGTCCGTCACGGTATCCGGCAGGACAGCACAAAGCTGTGCAGAGGGCGGACACGCCAGCCATCGGGCACTGGAGGAAGCCGAGAGCATAGCGTGTTTATTCGGCATGGGCTGCCTCCTGTGCATCTGCAAATAGTGCAGCGTATCGTTCTGGTGGAACTTCAGACAATCGGCTGCCGCCATACTTTTGCAGCAGTTTCAGCACCGTTCCCTTTTGTCCGCTGCGGGACAGATTTGCCAGAACACTGCGGACTTCTTCCAACGTAATTGCCTTTTCCACTGCTTTTTTGACCACTTCTTCTTTTTGTGGATAAATCTGTGTAAACGTCTCCACTTCTGCTTTGGAA
>NZ_QSTT01000007.1:76454-95637 GCF_003438725.1 Ruminococcus sp. OM06-36AC | reverse complement strand
TAATTGGTATATTTCTATTATACCATATTGTCTAACAAAAGGGGAGCATTTCACTTGCTCCGCCTTTTTAATTTATTGAATTTTCAAAACCGAATTACTGTGCTGGTGCTGCGGTTTGAGCTGGTTCTGTAGCAGGCAGTTGTTCCGGTACAGTTTCTGCAAGAGCAGCTGTGGTTTCTTCTACAGGTTCTGTTTCCGGTGGTGCAGTCGTTTCCGGTTCCGGATTATAGGCATAATATACGATGACCTGATACTTGTCGTTCAGATTGATCGAATCTCCTGCCCCCAGATCGGTTTCCTGTCCGTTTTTCGTTACAACAATACGGATGACACTGCCGTTGCTATAGCCGGAACTGCTCTCTGCAGATTCGGTATAAGGAATGTTGAGTTCGTCCAGTTTTTCTCCGTAAGAGTTGTGTCCGCTTCCGGAGTAAGACGGAATCTCAACTGTTGCGGAGCCCTTGCTGACTTGTACTTTTACTTTTTTAGATGAATCAAAAGTATCGCCTACTTCATATTCCTGCCAGCAAATCTGTCCGGCAGCATACTGGTCACTGAATACTTCCTCCGCATCAAATGTGATCCACGAAGCGTATTGCGTTTTAGCATTCTCAAAGTTCTTTCCCAGAAGCTGCGGCATGACACTGTCACCCACTGCTGCCGTTGTAGTCACTTCCTGTGTTTCAGAAACAGCAGTAGTTTCAGAAATTGCTGTTGTAGTTTTACTGGATTCGGAAGAATCTCCTTTGAACAGGTCACCAGCTACCACGAATACTACAATCAGCAAAATCAACAGCAAGACAATTCCCACAATGATCGGAACACGCAGACGATCTACTGCTCCTGCCTTTTGCGGCTGGCGATAATTATCTTCTTCCTGATAATCATCATAAGCGTAATCATCAGAATAGCCAGTATCATAATTCGGATAGTTCTGGTCATCATAAGGCTGTTCCGGATATTCCGAATACGGTTCATCTGCATAAGGCTGCTGGTTTGCATATGGTTGCTGTCCGTAGCCACCATTGTCGAAACCGCCATAAATGGCATCTTCTTCCTCTGCATGTTCATCAAACAAACGAGTTACCAATTCGGTTACCGTTTTGGTACGTTCTGTTCCGTTCAGGTTCAGTCCCTGCATGATTACATTGGAAACATGACGAGGAATGTTAGGGTTCAGAACTGCCGGTGCAACCAGATTGTCATTTTCCATACGGCTGATTGCAGAGGGCGGCATAGAGCCGGTCAGAACTCTGTAAATGACCGCGCATACAGCATAGACATCTGTCCATGTGCCCTGCTGTCCGTTGGCAGAGTACTGTTCCGGTGCAGCGTATCCATTGTAAATTTCGCATTCCAGTTCCGTATTGGCAGTGCGGACTGCGGCAATAGAAAATGCTGTCAGCAGCAATTCGCCCTTATCTGTTACATAAATAGTATCTGGTGAAATTGCACGGTGCACTACGCCGGAATTGTGTAGCAGACTCAGTGTTGTCAGCAGCGGCGGTAGCATATGTGAAAGCTGTCCCCATGTCAATTCCCCGGCATTATCTTTCAGATAGTCTACAAAGCGGACACTCTGGATATATTCATCTACCACATAAGTAGTATTGTTTTCTGCAAACAGGTCTACCACTGTATTGACATGCACTTGTCCGCGAAGCCGTGCCAGTGATTTATGCAGTTCGGTGAATTCTGCCATCAGTGCCTTATATTGTGCGAGCCGTGCCGGAATCACGCTGATCACAGGTGAACCGCTGACACGATTGCACAGATTTGGTGGCATATATTCCCGCAGATACACTTTACAGCCAATGGATTGGTCATATGCAAGATAAGTGATACCTTCTCCGTTGACAGACAGTGTCACACCGACAATATAACGATTATTGAGTTTTGTTCCCGGAATGATAAAAGACGGGTCACTCGGAGCGTTGTCGTAATATCCACAATTGGGGCAGACTCCGCCAGAAAATTCTGTGCGTTCCATGCAGCCATAGCATAATTTCCGTTCTCCCAAAGCGATACCTCCTGTTTTTTGGTTCGGCAGGTTTTATTATTAAAATTCCTGGATTTGGAAATCTGTTAGGAATTCAAATTCTGCAAATTATATTTTACCAGCAACTCTAAGCGATGTCAACTGTTTTCCCTGAAATTTCATTTGATCCTGTTCAAATTGTATCCATTTGTAATAGATTTGATACTGTTTTTCGGTATCAGAGTGAAATCAATCCTTGATCCAACATCTTTTGTGCTGCCAGAAGCACGCCGATCTTTCCGGAAGTATAGGTCATGCCACCCTGCATCCAGACTGCAAATGGCTCCCGAATCGGAGCATCAGCAGACAATTCAATGGAGGCTCCCATGGTAAACGCACCAGCTGCCATGATGACTTTACTGGTATAGCCTGGCATATCCCACGCCTCTGGTACTACAAAGGAATCCACGGGAGAACCCTGCTGGATTCCCTGACAAAATGCAGTCAGATGTGCTTCATCCCCCAGACAGATCGCTTCTACAATGTCCCCACGTGTTGTACCTACTGGTGGGTGGCAGGAGAAGCCAAAGCTGCCGAACAGAGCAGCTGCAAAGTCTGCGGTTTTTAATGCATTTGCCGTGGTATCCGGTGCATGGAAGAAGCCGAGATACAATTCCCGATTCATGTCCAGTGAACAGCCTACTTCCTTGCCCATACCGATGCAGGTCAGACGCTCCGCACACTGCTGCACAAGGGCTTCCTTTCCGGCAATATAGCCGCCGGTGCGGGCAATACCGCCGCCAACATTTTTAATCATGGAACCGATCATCAGATCACAGCCAACTTCTACCGGCTCGCTGGTTTCTACGAATTCGCCGTAGCAGTTATCCACCATAATGACTGCGTCTGGATTTGTGCTGCGAACCAGTTCTGCCAGCCGTTGGATTTGTGCTACAGTCAGTGCCGGTCGTAGAGAGTACCCACGGGAACGCTGAATATAGGCAACTTTTGCTCCGCGAACGGCATCAGGAACTGCCTCATAATCCGGTGTACCGTCTTTCAAAAGCGGCACTTCCCGATAGGTCACGCCGAAATTTTTCAGAGAGCCACTCTGGGTATCGTCGTTCAATCCGATTACGCCCTCTAATGTGTCGTAAGGTCTGCCAGTCAGAGAAACCATCGTATCTCCTGTACGGAGAATACCAAACAGTGCCACTGTCAGAGCGTGCGTACCGGAAACAAAATTATGCCGTACCAGTGCATCTTCTGTGCCAAATGCAGTTGCTACGACTTTATCCAGAACCTCTCTGCCCTGATCGCCATAGCCATAACCAGTTGTGCCATAGAAACAAGGTTCACTGACACGGCTTTTCTGGAAAGCAGCCAAGACTTTGGCACCATTATAGGCAGCGTTATCCTCGATTCTGGCAAAGTCGGCTGCACAGCTTTTCTCTGCGGCTTCTGCTGCCGCAGCAAGCCTGTCGTCAATGGGGAAAAATTTTTGAATCTGCATAGCTTACAGTGCTCCTTTTTCTTGCTGTTCTTTGGGAATATCCTGTCGTTCCAGTACATATTCCGATTCAATTTCCTGAAATCCGATTTCCCGATAAAAACTGATTCGCACATCCAATGCAAACAGAGCAGCCTGTTTGCCCTCTCGTGCCAGCTCTCCAGCGATCCACCGCAGGAAATCCCGTGCATAACCGCTGCCACGCTGTGCAAGTTTTGTGGCAACTTGTCCCACCAGCACATATCCTTTCCAGTCGTACACCAGTGTCAGCGTAGAACTATTCTTATAGGTCAGCACCTGACTCATATGGTGACGGCAGCGATGCGAAACGTCTGTCAGCCAGAGCGAATATTCCAACAAATTGGGAAATCCTTCCTGCAAGATCTGATAAACATCTTGCAGCTTGGGCGTGTCATTAATGTCCTCTGGACAGAATGCCGGTGAGGGCTCTGAAGGCGTTAGCTGAAATGTGGAACGGTGGAGTTTTTGATAGTTTGGAATCTGCGATAGGATCGGCAGCAACGATGCCGGACACTCCACCCGAAATGGCAGATGCATAGCAGTGAATGTGCAGATTTCTTCTTCCGGCACATCTCCTTCGGTGCAGATCAGCAGGGTTGCATTAAACAAAAACAGCCAGCCAGTGCCGCCACAGCCTGTCACCCGAAAGAAGCGGCAGAAATCGTAGTTGCCGCCGTATGCTTTCTGATAGGCAAGCATTTGTCTGCCACGCCAGCTTTGTTCTAGAATTGCGGTTTCCGATGCTGAAAATGCAGTGATTTGTTGTATCATATCGATGAAACTTCTTCCATTATGGATTTTATCAGCAGCGGCAGCAAAGCCGTGCAAGCATCAAGGTCTTTCAAATCCGCCAGACAAGACGGCGAATGCAGATAACGGCAAGGCAAAGATATTGCCAGTGTCCGTACACCACCGCGGCTGACATGAATTGCACCGCTGTCATTTCCGCCGGCAATGCGGGATTTGGTTTGGCACGGAATCTTGTTTTTTTCGCAGATGGAAAATGCCAGACGGTATAATTCCTTATCATAAATTGCACCGCGATCCATAAAGGATATTACCGGACCTTCGCCCAGACTGCACACTTTTGCATCACCCTCTGCACCGGCAATGTCTGCGGCAGTGGTGGCTTCCAGAACCAGAGCAAATTCCGGATTGACTGTATAGGCTGCCGCTTTTGCCCCACGCAGTCCGATTTCTTCCTGCACCAGAAAAGCAGCGGTAAAATCGTAGGGGGCTTCCTGCTCCAGCAGGTGCAGCAGCATAGCACAACCTGCACGGTCATCAATTGCCTTGCTGCAAACACGGCTTTTTCCCATGCGGGTAAAGTTTGGAGCGAAATAGACATAAGTTCCCTCGCGGGCTGCTGTCCGCCGTTCTGCTTCCGGCAGAATACCCATATCCAAAACAAGTTCGTCCCACTTGGGCAATTTTTTCTTTTCGTCCGCAGACAACAGGTGCACCGGCTTTGCACCGATTACACCATGCAGATGTTCTTCACCGACCAGCACTTGCCGTCCCAGTGCAACTGATGCATCTACGCCGCCGACTGCTTCCAGACAGTATGTGCTGTCGGAGTTGACGTGAGTGACGATCATGCCGACTTCGTCCATATGGGCACTGATCATCAGCTTGTGCGGAGCACGTTTTTTTCCCTGTTTTTGTACCAGCAAACTGCCCAGCGGGTCGATTTCCCACGTAACATCTTTTCGTTCCCGCAGGACAGAGAGAATATAATTGCGAACTTCTGATTCGTCACCGGACGATGCACAGAGATTACAAAGGGTTTCAAAATGGTTCAGCATGTTCCGCACCTCCTAAGGTAAGCAGCCAGCAGTTCACCGGTTTTTTTCACATCAGAGATCTGAATTACTTCTGCCGGTGTGTGCATATACCGCAGCGGTATGGATACCGTTCCGGCACAAACGCCGCCCTTTGTGACAGAAAAGCAGTCTGCATTGGTACCAGTTCTGCCGGACATCACTTCCGGCTGCCATGCGATTTTTTCTGCATCTGCTGCTGCAATTAAATCATCAGTAACTTTACGGGAAAGAGAAGGAGAAATGCCGATCATCGGACCTTTTCCCATGCTGCCGCATTTTGTGGCATCACCGTTGTGTTCCAGTGCAAATGTCACATCTACAGCGAGGGCAATATCCGGCTCAATGTCATAGGCACCGATCGTGGCACCGCGTTCGCTGGTTTCTTCCTGTGTGGAAAACAGAATGGAGCAGCTGCATGGCAGTTCTTCTCCCTGTATCAGAAACAGAGCATAGAGAATAGAAGCCATGCCGCAGCGGTCGTCCAGAGAACGGCTGCATACAAAATCGGATTGCAGCGGTACAAGCGGCATATCGAAAGAAACAGTATCTCCTGCTTCTACCAGTTGCTCCAGTTCTTCTTTGGTATATCCGGTATCAATTGCAAGTTCTGTGACAGAGAGCACATGTTCTTCGCCGTTCTGCAAGTGCGGCGGCATACAGCAAATCACACCGGCAACGTCCTGTTTTCCATGAATTACGACACGCTGTGCTGGCATGAACCGACAGTCCAACCCGCCGGCATTTCCAACACGGACAAAACCGTCCTCTGTAATCGCAGTGACCAGAAAGCCCACCTGATCCATATGGGCATCTAACAGCACATGTGGCTTGCCGCTTTGGCGTTCGCCCAGTATGCCAATGACATTTCCCTGTCGCTGTTCAACAGTGTCACAGTACGGTATCAGCAGTTCCTGAGCCACCGCAGCAATGCTGTTTTCACTGCCGGACACGCCGGAAGCTGCTGTCAGCTGTTCCAGCAAATTCAACAAATCCATGTCAGTGCAGCTCCTTTACCAGATTTTTATAGTGGATTCCTCTTGCTTCAAAGTTCGGATAGAGGTCGAAGCTTGCACAAGCCGGCGACAGTGTAACAATATCCCCCGTCTTGGCACGTTTTCTTGCCTCCTGTACTGCTTCTTCCATGGAGCCAACATGTACCAGCTCCGGAGCACCTTCCTGATAGAACTGGCTGCTGCGGATCGCTGCTTCGATTTTATCTGCGGTTACGCCCATGAGCAATACCAGCTTCACCTGTTTGCAGACGGTATCTGCCATTGGCTCAAAGGGGATCTTCTTATCATATCCGCCCATAATGACAATCAGTTTCTGTTGGAAAGAACGCAGTCCAGCCAGTACACGTGTCGGACTGGTGGCAATGCTGTCATTGTACCACTTGACACCGTCCAGTTCGCGGACGAATTCGATACGATGTTCTACACCGCCGAAATTCTTTGCCACATACTGTATATCTTCGACAGAAACTGTGCCCCATACGGCATTGATCGCAGCCAGGTAGTTTTCTACATTGTGCATGCCCGGAATCCGAATGTCATTCATGTTGACAACCGGTGTGTCCTTGCCGTCTTTGGTAAAGCACAGCATACCATCTTCCCGCAGATAGGTGCCGAATTCCGGTTTGGTTCTGCGGGAAAACGTAGTCAGCGTGCCGCGAACCATTGATGCCAGATGCATAGTGGGTTCGTTGTCCAGATTCAGAATGGTTCTGGAGAATGCATCCTGATGTGCAATCAGATTGGTTTTGGCATAGATATATTCTTCCATCGTGCCGTGTACGTCCAGATGATTCGGAGCAATATTGGTAATGACTGCAACGTCCGGCGACTGCCGCATGGACAGCAGCTGGAAGCTGGAAAGTTCTACGACAGCCACATCATCTTCGCGGATTTCTTCAATAATCGGCAGCAGAGCACGACCAATATTGCCGCCCTTGTGTACACGAAAACCAGCACGGGACAGGAACTCTGAGATCAGTGTGGTGGTTGTAGTCTTACCGTCTGAACCGGTCACGGCATAGATCTTGCACGGACAGAGAGAGAAGAATACTTCCATTTCGGAGGTGATAACAACGCCCTTTTTGCGTGCTTCCTGCAATTTTTCGTTGTGATAGTACATGCCTGGTGAACGGAAAACTACATCATAATCAGTCAGAGAATCCAGATAGCTGTCCCCCAGACAGAATTTGACTCCGAGAGATTCAAATTCTGTGTAGACTTTTCCCAGCTGTTCCGGATTCTTGCGGTCCAGCAGAGTAACATCAATGCCCTTTTTGCGGAACAGGCGGATAATATCTCCATTTGTAACACCGGTTCCGATAAATGCCACGCGGCTGTTCTGCATGGTTTCAAAAAAACGTGCAACGTTATGCATAATTGCTTTCCTCCTAGCTTGTGACAGAACAGCAGGCACGATCAAATGGATACGTGCCTGCTGCAAATCATTCTTTTGAACAATAAAAATGACTTATTCGTTCAGAAAATCATTCATGGTGATTTCTACGCGGGGATTGCCGTCAGAATCGTCGTCAATCATTTTTACCTTTTCCATAACAATGTCCTGATTCGGTGAGGACTGTGCACCATCTGAACCCAGAGAACGCTCTACCTTCAGGAAAGAATCTACTACGTCCATACCTTCGGTAACTTTTCCGAATGCAGCATATTGTCCGTCCAGAAATGTGTCATCATCAGAATAGCAGATGAAGAACTGGCTGGAAGCACTGTCCGGATCGTTGGATCTTGCCATGGAAACTACACCACGGGTATGAGAAAGATTGTTTTCTACGCCGTTTTGAGAGAATTCGCCCTTGATCGTTTCAGAGCTGCCGCCGGTACCGTCACCGCTCGGATCGCCGCCCTGTGCCATAAAACCATCTACTACACGGTGGAACTTCAGACCGTCATAAAAGCCGTCCTTGACCAGCTTTTCAAAGTTTTCACAAGTGATCGGTGCTTCGTCCGGATACAGTGTGATGACAAAAGAACTGCCGTCTGCTGTAGAAGAATCCGACTTGGACGAACCGCAGGCTCCGAGGGTTCCCATCATCATAACAGCACTGATGCCCAGTGCCAGAAATTTTAAACTACGTTTTTTCATATTGCATTGCCTTTCTGTGAGAACTCGGCAATTTGCCGATTCTGCTGATTTTTTCGGCATCCCCTTTTCGGAGTGCCAGCAGAGTTTGCCTTGTATCTTTCAGAGCGAACTGGAAGGTAAAATAAACTCCTACGGATAAATGATATTATAGCATGTTTTCTTTGGAATTGCAAGACTTTTTTGTTATGGAAACACTGCATAAAGCTTGTGCGTAAGATGTGTAGTCAGATTTTTCCGCAGATTGCACAGAAATTCCGCAGGCAGATTGCGTGCAAAGCCGTCAGGCGGGCTTTATGCAGTGCTTCCTTATGATAACGTCTTTGCAATGACATCTAAAATTGCGTGTCCCACAGCTTCCTTGGATTGCAGCGGCAATTCTTGTTCTTTTTGAGCCTGTATCAGTGTTACTACGTTGGTATCGGTGCCAAAGCCGGCACCAGCAACTTTTAGATTGTTGGCACAGATCATATCCAAGTGTTTTCGCTTCAGTTTGGCTCTGGAATTTTCCAGCATGTGCTGGGTTTCCATAGAGAAGCCGCAGAGAAACTGTCCTGCTGGCTTATGTTCGCCCAGATATGCCAGAATGTCCTTTGTACGGGAAAGCGGTAAGACTGCATCTCCTGCCTGTTTTTTCTGTTTTTCCGCAGAAACTGTTGCCGGACGGTAGTCTGCCACAGCAGCCGCCATAATAATGGCATTCTGTTCCGCAGCCCGTTTGGTCACTTCCTGATACATTTCCTCTGCAGAGGTCACAGCAACAGTTTGTACAAAAGGCGGCGGTGTGATTGCCGTAGGACCAGTTACCAGTGTCACATCTGCTCCGCGGAGCATGGCACATCGTGCCAGTGCATATCCCATTTTACCGGTGGAATGGTTTGTCAGGTAACGCACCGGATCTACAGCTTCTTGTGTTGGCCCCGCAGTGACCAGTATCTTTTTGCCCTGCAAGTCTTTTTTGCAGGCGATTTCCCGCAGAATCCAATCCAGAAGCATTTCCGGTTCCGGCATTTTTCCCGCTCCCACGTCATGGCACGCCAGCATTCCCACAGCCGGTGCAATGATTTTGTAACCGAATCGTTCCAGCTTTTGCAGGTTGTCCTGCACAATGGGATTCTCGTACATGTGAGTATTCATGGCAGGCGAAATCAACACCGGTGCGGTGCTTGCCATAACAGTTGTGGTCAACATGTCATCAGCGATTCCGTTGGCGATTTTTCCGATCACGTTGGCGGAAGCCGGTGCAATCAGCATGACATCTGCTTTTTTTGCCAAACTGACATGTGCCACATCAAACTGAAAGTTTCGGTCAAAGGTATCGATCAGACATTTGTTTCCGGTCAGTGTTTCAAAAGTGATCGGCGTAATAAAATTTGTTGCGTTCTGTGTCATCAGCACATGCACATCAGCATGCAGCTTTACCAGTTTGCTGGCAAGAGAAGCGATCTTATAAGCCGCAATGCTTCCGGTTACGCCGAGAACGACTGTTTTTCCCTGCAGCATGTTCTCACCGCCTTATGCCAGTTCGCCGTGTTTTTCATAGTGGGAGATTTTTGCCACGGCGTTGTGCTCGTCCACCAGAACAACTTTCGGCTGCATGGTTTTGGCTTCTTCCGGTGTTACCTGAGCATAGGACATCAAAATCACCTTATCGCCGGTCTGTGCCTGTCGTGCAGCAGCACCGTTCAGGCAGATCACACCGCTGCCACGTTCACCGGCAATGGTATATGTCAAAAAGCGGTTGCCATTTGCGATGTTGACCACCTGTACCGCTTCATATTCCAGAATGCCGGCAGCGTCCAGCAAATCTGCATCCACAGTGATGCTGCCCACATAATTCAGTTCTGCCTGTGTTACAGTAGCACGGTGAATCTTGCCTTTCAGCATGGTGATATTCATTCAGCGGTACCTCCTGCCTGCATCATGAAGTTGTCGATCAGACGTGTCTTTCCGATATAAACCGCAATTGCTGCCAGAAACGGTCTGTCCAGCTTCGGAATCTGCTGCATAGTCATCAGGTCAACAACTTTTACATAATCGATTTTTGCCAGCGGCTCGGCTTCGATAATCTTGGTCATTGCCTGTACCAGCTTTGCTGCATCAGTTTCTCCGGCTTCTGCCAGCTGCTTTCCGGCAAAAATGCTCTTGCTTAACACCAGTGCGGCTTTGCGTTCCGCAGGACTAAGGTAAGTGTTTCTGGAACTCTTTGCCAGACCATCACTTTCCCGCACAATAGGGCAGCCGACGATTTCTACGTTCATATTCAAATCCAGCACCATACGGCGGATAACCGCCAGCTGCTGGGCATCTTTTTCGCCGAAATAGGCTTTGTCCGGCTGGACGATATGCAGCAGCTTGGACACAACGGTGCAGACACCGCGGAAGTGTACCGGACGGCTCAAGCCACAGAGCTCTTTGGTGAGAACGTCCATATCCACAAAGCTGCAAAAGCCCTTGGGATACATTTCTTCCGGTGTAGGGTGGAAGATCAGTGCGGCACCAGTACTCTCGCAGAGTGCAGCATCGTGTTCCAGATCCCGCGGATAGCTTTCCAGATCTTCGTTGGGTCCGAACTGGGTCGGATTGACAAAGACGCTGACCACAACACGGTTGTTCTGTGCACAGGCTTTCGCAATCAGGCTCTGATGTCCTTCGTGCAGGTAACCCATGGTAGGAACCAATCCGACGGTCAGTCCTTCTTTTCGCCAAGCCTTGACTTGTTCCTGTACTTCTGCAACTGTTTCTACGATTTTCATGCTTGTGCCTCCTGTTCCAGCTGTGCCATTACTTCGTCAGAAATGGCAAACGAATGTTCTTCTGTGGGAAAATTCCCCTCTTGTATTTCACTGCGGTACGACGCGAATGCTTCCTGCATCACTTTTCCGACTTCGGCAAATTTCCGGACAAACTTCGGACGGTAGTCTGAGAACATGCCCAGCATGTCCTGATATACCAGTACCTGTCCGTCGCAGCCTGCTCCGGCACCAATGCCAATTGTGGGAATATGCAGTGTCTTGGTGACCAATGCAGCCAGCTTTGCCGGCACACACTCCATGACTAATGCAAAGGCTCCGGCTTCCTCTACCGCTTTGGCATCTTCCAGCAGCTGCCTTGCTGCATCAGCAGTTTTGCCCTGCACTTTGAATCCGCCCAGCGTGTTGACAGACTGTGGCGTCATGCCCAGATGTGCTACTACCGGAATGGAAGCGTTGACAATGGCACGAATCTGTTCACATACCAGCTTGCCGCCCTCCAGCTTCACAGCACCGGCTCTGCCCTCTTTCATCAGCCTGCCGGCATTGACAACTGCGTCATAAACAGAGGTCTGATAGGACAAAAACGGCATGTCTGCTACAACCATAGCATTCTGTACACCTCTGGAAACCGCAGCGGTATGGTGGATCATGTCTTCCATAGTCACAGAAATGGTGTCGGAATAGCCGAGGATTACATTCCCCAGCGAGTCGCCGACTAACAGCATATCCATGCCGGCTTCGTCCATCAGCTTCGCGGTGGTGTAGTCATAACAGGTGAGCATCGCAATTTTTTCTCCCCGTTCTTTCATCGCCTGAAGCGTCTGTACCGTTTGTTTCATAAATCAATTCCTCCAAACAGAGAATAGTACAATTTCCCATGGGGAATACTGTCCAGTATCTATCATAGCAGAAAGATGTGAAAATGTCAAGGCGGAAAGAACGATTTTCCGATTCTGGATTCCTGAAAAAGTGACAGCTTTTCTGGTGAAAACCCTACTCATTTTTGAGAAATATGCTGAAAATTCGCAAAGCATTGACAACGCAATTTTGTTCTCGTATAATAGTAATTAGAAACATTTACATGCAACATGGACAGCGAAAGGATACACTCATGCATCACATGCAAAAAATATGGATTGGGACAGGAACTGTTGCCGCGGCGATTCTGGGATTGTCGCTTCTGACAACTCCTGCGTATGCAGATGAAACAATAGAAACGATCCCGCCGGTTGCCACCGCAACAACACAGTCGGAGCAGTTGACTACAGGCTGGGTGCATCAGGCGGACGGTTCTATTATTTACTATGATACCGATGGCAATAAGCTGACTGGCACACAGGAAATTGACGGAAAATATTACGTGTTTTCGGAAAGTGGTGTACTGCTTACCGGCTGGCAGACTGTCAATGGGAATCGGTACTACTATGACAAAGAGACTGGGGAATCACAGTTCGGCTGGCTGGATTGGAACGGCAGCCGGTATTACATTCAGGAAGACACTGGTAAACAAACCGGTTGGCTGGTTTTGGAGAATAACAACATTTCCCGCCGGTATTTCTTCAATGCAGACGGTGTTTTGCAGACCGGTTTCTTTCGTGCGGAAGAAGGCAGCCCGATCTACTACGCCGAAGCAGATGGTGCAGTGCTGAAAGGCGGGATCCATGAGATCGACGGTGCTCCCTACTGGTTCTATGAAGACGGAGCGTTGCACACTGGCTGGCAGACAGTTGACGGTAAGCGGTATTTTTACGATCCGGAAACCGGTGCGATCACGTTCGGCTGGATCAGCTGGAACAACCGGAATTACTATATTTCTGAAGAAAAGGGAAAATATACTGGTCTGGAGCAGGTAGACGGAGAATATTATCCGTTCTCGGAAGAAAACGGTGCTATTCAAGAGGGCATGCAGAAGATGCCGGATGGCACGACTCGTTATTATTACAATAACGGTGCATTCCACAGAGGCTGGTTCTATCAGAACAACCAGACATATTATTTTGACGAAAAAAATGGTTCTATGGTCACTGGTTGGCAAAGCATTAGTGGTGCCACCTATTATTTTCAGGCAGACGGTGCTGCAAAGACTGGCTGGCTGAAAGAAAATGGCAAGCTGTACTATTTCGGAGCAGATGCCCAGCTTTGCACTGGCTGGCAGACAATTGACGGCAAACGATATTGTTTCCGGACAGACGGTTCTGCGGTCATCGGCTGGCAAAAAGCTGCCAATGGTTTCAGCTATTATTTTCAGGCAGACGGTTCCATGGCAATCGGCTGGCTGGACATTGACAAGAACAGATATTATTTTCAGAAAGATGGCATTCCGGCTCATGGTGTCACGGTGATTGACGGAAAGTCTTACCTTTTTGCGGACGATACCGGCATTCTGCAATGCAGTAAAACAGTAAATGGTATTACCACTGATAGCAACGGCGTTATCACAAAGCGGCAGTTGTCAGTAAAATATATCAGCCAGAGTGGATTCCCTACCGGCTGTGAAAGTGCCAGTGCTGTCATGCTGTTGCAAAACGCTGGCTACAACGTCAGCGTTGCCGATTTTGTGGACAAGTATCTGGATAAGGGCGGCTTTACATGGAAAAACGGTATACAGTACGGACCAGACCCCAACAGCAAGTTTGTGGGAGATCCGCGTTCTTCCAGCGGGTTTGGCTGCTATGCTCCGGTGCTTACAAAAGCCATGAACAAGATTCTTGGAAACGGCAAGACTGCAAAGAATCTGACTGGTACTGCTTTCACGTCCCTGCTGACGGATTATATTGACAATGGTATTCCAGTGGCGGTCTGGGCTTCAATTAACATGGTAAATGTGGACAACGGCAGACAGTGGGTCATTCCGGAAACGGGTCAATTGTTCACTTGGAAACGGCATGAGCATTGTCTGGTGCTGGTGGGCTATGATGCGGAATATTACTACATGAATGATCCGTACCAGAGCAAGGGACTGGTTGCCTATAAACGCAGCGTGGTGGAAGCACGATATGCACAAATGGGCTATCAGGCAGTTGTCATTCTATAATCATGAACCACAGCACACAAGGCAATACCGCACAAAGAGCGTCTGGCGACTTTGTACGCCATCTGCTTGCAAATTTCTCGTCATATTTCACAAAAATGCTCGTGAATACATCAAGTATTCACTCCGCTTTTTGTTTCATCTGACGAAAAATTTGACGACGCATCTGTCGCACAATCTTTGTGCGGTATTGCCATAAAAGGAGGCTTCTGATGAAAATTTTATTGATTCGTCATGGTGATCCGGATTATGAAAAAGATTCTTTGACGGAAAAAGGCTGGCACGAAGCAGAACTGCTGGCACAGCGTATGGCAGAACTGGAAATTCAATCGTTTTATGTTTCTCCGTTGGGACGTGCCAAAGACACGGCTTCCTGCACACTGAAAAAAATGGGGCGGGAAGCAGAAGAATTGGCGTGGCTGCGGGAATTCCATGCACCGATTCCGGATTTCCACACGGGAGAACCTCGTATTCCGTGGGATCAGCTTCCTGCTGACTGGACCGCAGAACCGAAATATTATGACAATATCCGCTGGGCAGAAACTTTGCCGATGCTGGAAGGACATGTGATCGATGAGGCGAATCGTGTCTGGAATGGGCTGGACGAAGTACTGGCAAAGCACGGATATGTCCGGAACGGCAATTATTATGATGCTGTATCTCCCAATGAGGATACATTGGCGTTTTTCTGCCACTTCGGCGTTACATGCGTCATGTTAAGTCATTTGCTGGGGATTTCCCCTATGATCTTGTGGCATGGCTTCTGTGCGGCTCCAACTTCTGTTACTTCTCTGATTACTGAGGAACGGCGAAAGGGTGTGGCACTGTTTCGCATGAATGCTTTCGGTGATACGGCTCACCTGTTTGCCAATCATGAGGAGCCGGCATTTGCAGCAAGATTCTGTGAAACCTTTGCCAATCAGGAACAGCGGCATGACTAAGGAAACACTGAATAAAGCTTGTGCGTAAGATGCGTAGTCAGATTTTTTGGCAGATTGCGTGCAAAGCCGTCAGGCTGGCTTTATGCAGTGTTTCCCTAAGACTGCCCTGTACAACGTATATCACATAGAGTAATTTACAGCTGTTATTGTCTGTTCTTTCAGGCGGCAACAGCTGTTTTTTTACGCAATTTCCGGCAAATACAGACTTTTTTCAAAAACCTCTTGACAAATCTACAGATATAGTGTACTATATAGCTAGTGAACTAGTCACCCAGCCAATTGGAAAGGAGCAGGCAAATGAACTTTCAGGCAAACTACCCCATTTATCTGCAAATCGCTGAAGACATCAAGCGTCGCATTGTCATCGGCGAATTAAAGGCAGGCGATAAACTGCCGTCCAATGCAGAACTTGCTCTTGCCTACCAAGTAAACCCCAATACGGTACAGCGAATCTATCGCCAGCTGGAGGCAGAGGGCATCTCCTATACCAAACGCGGCATCGGCACGTTCCTCATGGAAAATCCGGAAATGCCGGAGCAGCTGCGGCAGGAGATCGGCGAGAAACTAAGTGCACAATTTCTCGCCCAGATGGCAACTTATCATTTTTCCAAAGAAGAAATCATACACTTGCTGGAAGCACAGGCACAGCAACAGGAGAAAGAAGGCACATCATGCTGAAATTTGAACATGTTACAAAAGTTTACGGCGGGAAAAAGGCTCTCAACGATCTGAGCATCTCTTTCCAGTCCGGTCATGTCTATGCACTGGTCGGTCCCAACGGCAGCGGAAAAAGCACAATGATGAAAGCTGCTGCCGGTCTGGTAAAGGCGAACACCGGCAGCGTTACCTATCAGGATATGCCGATTGGTGTGGAATCCAAAAAGCATATTTCTTACATGAGCACGGAGCCATTTTATTATGATTATATGAAGATTCGCGATGTGGGACAGTTTTATGCGGACTTTTTCGAGGATTTCGACGGATCTCGGTTCGCTTCCCTGCTGCAATTCATGCAGCTGACACCGGATCTGAAAGTCAAGGCGTTGTCCTCTGGCATGGCGGCAAAGCTGAAAATTGCGGCAACACTTTCCCGCAATGCGGAAGTCTGCATGCTGGACGAACCGCTGAATGGCATTGATCTGATCGGACGTGACCAGATCATTCAGAGTATCCTCCGTGCTGCCAATCCCAATGCAACCATTCTGATTTCCAGTCACCTGTTTGACGAACTGGAACCGATCGTAGACCATATCGTTATGATGGCTAACGGTTCTCTGGTGCTGGAGGGCGAACTGGAAGAAATTCGCACACGGTATGGGAAGTCGATTTCCGATTTGTATCGGGAGTATTTTTCCGGTGTTTCGCAGCCGGCATTTCCGCAGAATCCACCGGTCAATCCGACTGTATAACTTTATAACGTAAAGGAGAATTTGATTATGGGTACTTTGTTAAAATATGAATTCCGCCGTTCCCGTGTGATTTTTCTGGGGATTATCGGCGTAACGCTTCTGGTAGAACTACTGTATCTGGTTGGCTGGTGCTTCAAGCTTGAAACACCACTGCTTCTGGGAATCATCGGCGGCGTGCTCTGTCTGGCATTCGGGGCAATGGCAATCTTGCTCTATGGAGTTATCATGTTCAACGATGACATTTCTAAAAAGCCGGGCTATCTGCTCTTTTCCACGCCCCGGAGTGCTGCCCAGATCGTTGGAGCAAAGCTGCTCATGACATTGCTGGCACTGTTGGGGATCACAGTTCTGTTTACCCTGCTGATCGCAGTGGATGTCTTTCTGGCATTGCAGAGAAATGGGACTTCGATTGTTGCTCTGCTGTCCATGTTTGATGCTTCGATCACAGAAAGCGGTCTGAAAGATGCTCTGTTCAACGGCTATAACTTTTTCGGATTGGCAATGTACATTCTGAATATGGTGATCTCGTTTATTTTCCAGGTCATTACAGCATATGTTGTGATTACTCTGCTGAAAACTGTAATGGGCAATCAGAAAGGACGCACCATTCTGGCAGTGATTCTCTGGTTTGTGATTATCAATGCGGTCAGCATGTTGGGCGGACTGTTCACAACGCATCTGGCTTCTGGTCTGGATAACGAAGGAGAAATCATGCTCACACAGGAAAGCGGACTATCCAGCACAGTGTTCTTGGGAGATTTTCTCCACGTGTTGTTTCAGCCGGCAATCTATCTGCCGACTATGCTGCTCTGCATTGCAGGCTCTGTAGCGGGTTACCTGCTGACTGTATGGATGATGGAAAAGAAGCTGAGCGTATGAGTATGCACAAACGCAAAAAGACGATTCTGCCGGAACAGGAATTTCCGGAGAAAAAATGCGTTCTTATCGGTATTGTCATTGGCGTGTCCCTTGGACTGCTGTTGGGCGTGACTTGCGGAAGCTTACTATGCGGAAGTTTGCCGCTGGGAATCTGCATTGGCGGAGCCGCCGGATTTTGTCTGGGGCTTGCCGTTGGTACAGCATTTCAGAAAAAACAATCGTAAATCAGAACACCGCACAAAGCTGCTGAATTTGCTTTGTGCGGTGTTGTTTTATTTTGTCAGATAATGTTCGTACAAGGGAATGGCTTGGTGAATGGCAAAAGTGGTGCGATAGCGATATTCTGCCAAATCCGACTGCATCTCTGCAATGGCGGAATTGATGTATCCGACATGTTCCTTTTCTTCCTCGTAGAATGTCACATGATCGCCCTCGCTGGTTTCCGCTGCCTGCAGAGCAATTTCCAGATTACAGTCATTGGATTCGGCATAATCCAAAGCCGATTTTTCTGCACCAGTCTGCACTTGTGCTACCAGTTTCTCTACAGCAGAAGCACTGTCCCGATATGCCATTAAAATGGTGTTGTTGGAAATTTTCGTAATTGTATCGTAGACGTTTTTCACTGTACCGTCATCATCAGTATAGGTATACCGCGGAATCCAGAATGGCAGACAATAAGACACCGACAGATTTTTTGAATCGGCATATTTCTGGGCAGTTTCTATAAATTTTATCTGTTGGTATCGGGCACTGTCATTGTTTTTCCAGTTAAATTCGGAATTCGTCCAGACTTCTACATCATAGGAAACACCGGCAATTCGAGCATCTGCATCGACTGATTGGTTGTATTCTTCTACACGGTCAAAGACACGGTAAATGGCGGTCTGGTAAGTATCTTCATACAGCCATGTTTTTTCGCCAGTCAGCAGGTAAACTTTCATGTTGCGGGCGTAGGCATTCTTTACAAAAGTTGCTACCATGTCTGCATTGTTCACCAGTTTATTGGCACCAATAGAGTAGTAGATCTCCGTAATGCCGTAAAATTCCATGGCATCTAAGAATTGATTCTGCACTGTCGTATTATTATCGATTCCGTAAAGCGCTGCCTTGCTGCCCTTCCAGTACCATGTTGCCCGATTCATGTTGGTTTCTGTATTGACCACATAAACATCCTTGGTTGCGGCATTGTACAGATATTGTGTGGTGTCTGATAAGCCAATAGCATCGGAATGTACCAGATAGAATCGATCGACCGAATAATCCAGCGGACGGCCCATTTTTTCCTCAATGGCACTTTTCAGTTCTCCTGCGATTTGATAGTTGTATTCCGATTTGGAAATATAACCGTTCTGAACGGCATCAGCATATGTCATGCCAACCAGTTTTTCCAATGGGCTGTTCTCTGCCGGCGAAACCAACGCCTGTCGCATTAGGCAAAGGTCTTGTGCGTCCAGCTTTTCGTCTGCTGAAAAATCTCCCGCCTGCCAGTCGGCAAGCTTTGTGTTTGACTCTGCCAAAAGCCACTTTTGCAGAGAAACTATATCCGCTGTGGAAAATTTGCCGTCTGCATTGACATCACCTTTTCCCTCTGTCGCAGATACCGGCGAATATGGCATGGAATAGGCTGCCAACAGGAATGCGAAAATCATCGCTAGTGTTTTTTTCATAGATTTTATTTCCTCTCAATAAAATAACCTAAGGCAATACCGCACAAAGAGCGTCTA
>NZ_QSTT01000007.1:0-76444 GCF_003438725.1 Ruminococcus sp. OM06-36AC | reverse complement strand
AATAACCTAAGGCAATACCGCACAAAGAGCGTCTAGCGACTTTGCACGCCATCTGCTTGCAAATTTCCCTTCAGAGCCTGTTTCGTATCTTCCCGCACGCATCTTGCGTGCATATTTTCCGAGATATTTCGGGAAAATACTCGAAAATCCACAAAGGATTTTCTCCGTTTTTCCCTTCATCTCTCAAAAAATCTGACGACGCAATCTGCATACGTCAGATACGAAACAGGCTCTCATATTTCACAAAAATGCTCGTGAATACATCAAGTATTCACTCCGCTTTTTGTTTCATCTGACGAAAAATTTGACGACGCATCTGTCGCACAATCTTTGTGCGGTATTGCCCTAAGTTCATTATAGCACGTCAGCAACAAAGATGTCAATGAAGAATGCAAAAAAACAGTTTACCTTTTCGTTACTTTTCACAAAATTGAATTTACTTTGTGAAATACTTCAAACAGAATATTGCGTATTTCAGAAAAATATGCTATCATTAGAGTATCCAAAGCATTCCATAGCTATTTTGAAAATGTACGCATTCTTTTTCGGTATTCTGTAGGAGAACAGCCTGTGACTTTTCGGAATTGCCGGTTGAAATTGGAGATGTTCCGGAACCCGCAGTCAAATGCCACTTCCAGAACGCTTTTGCGGGTATCTCCCAGTAACCGGCATGCCTGATTGATTCGGAAGTGGGAAATATATTCTATTGCTGTAAATCCCACATGTCTTTGAAACTGGTTCATAAAATAGCTCTCGCTCAAGTGTACTACTGCTGCAAGCTGTTGAATGGTAATGTTCTCCTGAAAGTGTTCCTTGATATACTCCAAAGCCGGACGAATCATCTCCCCTGCTTCCTGAAAATTCGGAACCATTTCCGCCTCCGTTTCCAGCAGCCAGAAAAAGCGGAACAGTTCTCCACGCAGAAGCATGTCCAGCTGTGGTGTGTCCTCTTTGGCACAGGCAAAGACCGTTTCTACAATTGATTCCATCACCCTATAATAATGATGCTTTGGTGTGATGTGCATCTGTATCTGCATACTGCCGGTGGTCAGCGGCTTTACGCATTCCTGTATGCAGCGGTCGGATTCTGAACTGCCGAAAAGTTCTGGACTGAACACCAGCGTATCATAAATCTGGTGCATTTCCGGACAGGGATAGACGGAGTGCATCACATTAGGCGGAATCACAATAATATCTCCGTCAGCGGAACGAAATTTCTGTTCGCCGCAGGTAAATTCCGCAGAACCGGTACGGACGAAATTGATTTCGAATTCGCTGTGCCAGTGCATGGGAGCGTAGGCAAACTGATCTGGAATGATACATTGATAATAGCTGTAGGGTTTGATCTGAGAACTGTGTATCCGGTTTTCTCTGTAATTCATAAAATTCCTCCAAAAAATAGGATCGTATCAGTATATCGTAGAATAACAATAGATTTTTAGGTGATTTTATCGTATTATATCATACAGAAGGAAAAATTGCAAGGGCAATGTCCTCATATACAAACACCAAGGGCAATACCGCACAAAGAGCATCTGGCGACTTTGCACGCCATCTGCTTGCAAATTTCTCGTCATATTTCACAAAAATGCTCGTGAATACATCAAGTATTCACTCCGCTTTTTGTTTCATCTGACGAAAAATTTGACGACGCATCTGTCGCACAATCTTTGTGCGGTATTGCCCAAGAGATAATTTGAAAGGAAGTGCCATTATGATCAAAAAGTATGTATTCGGAGCACCGTTCCCTACCAATGCTGTTGTCACAGAAATGGGAACCGCAAAGGACAAGCTGCCGTTTCTGGAAACTGACAATCAGGGAACTTTTACCTATGCCCTTTCTGAAAATGATATTGTATACGGTCTGGGCGAACAGATTCGCGGTATCAATAAGCGGGGCTGGCAGTATGTGAGCTGGAACTATGACAATCCCAACCACCATGAGGATACTCGTTCTCTTTATGGCTCTCACAACTTCATTCTCATTCGCGGTGATGTGACATTTGGAGCATTCTTCGACTATGCCGGAAAAATGGAATTTGACATCGGCTATACTCGGCGGGACCTGATGCAGATCAAGGCGGCAAAGAATGATCTGGTAGTTTATATCATCACTGGTGAAAATGAAAAGGACATTGTCAAGCAGTTCCGGAAAATCATCGGCAGAAGCTATATTCCCCCGTTCTGGGCGTTCGGTTACGGTCAGAGCCGTTGGGGTTATAAGACCGAGCAGGACATTCGCGAGGTCGCAAAGCAGTATCAGGCTGCTGGTATTCCGCTGGACAGCATTTATCTGGACATTGACTATATGGAACGCTACAAGGATTTTACCGTGGACACTGAGCGTTTTCCGAATCTGAAAGCTCTTGCGGAAGACATGAAGCAGCAGGGTATTCATCTGGTTCCGATTATCGATGCCGGTGTAAAAATTGAAAAAGACTATGATGTTTACGAGGAGGGCGTACAGAACAACTACTTCTGTAAGAATGCAGAGGGCGGCGATTTTGTCGGTGCTGTATGGCCTGGTCGGGTGCATTTTCCGGACTTCCTGCAGCCCGATGCCCGTAAGTGGTTTGGTAAGAAATACGCCGTTCTGACAGAACAGGGTATTGACGGTTTCTGGAATGATATGAACGAACCGGCAATTTTCTATACCGAAGATCGTCTGGCAGACACTTGTGCAGAGATTGAAAAACTGACTTCCGGCAACATGGGCATTCAGGAATACTTCGCATTCACTGGCATGGTGGCAGGACTGAACGGCAATATCGGTGACTATGACAAGTTCTATCACAATGTAGACGGCAAAATGGTGAAGCACAGTGAAGTACACAACCTGTATGGCATGAATATGACTCGCTCTGCCTTTGAGGCATTGCAGGAGATCTGCCCTGAAAAGCGGACGCTGTTCTTCTCTCGTTCTTCTTATATTGGTGCACATCGTTACGGTGGCATCTGGCAGGGTGACAACAAGTCTTGGTGGTCCCATATTCTTCAGTCTATGCAGCAGCTGCCGGCACTGAATATGGCTGGCTTCCTCTTTACTGGCTGTGACACTGGCGGATTTGGCTGCGATACTACCGAAGATCTGATGCTCCGCTGGCTTCAGTATTCTCTGTTTACACCGCTGTTCCGCAATCATGCTGCAGACGGCACCCGTGAACAGGAACTCTATCGTTTTAACAATGTTGCTGCTGCCGGAGAAATGGTCAAGATTCGCTATAGTCTGATTCCGTATCTCTACAGCGAATTCCTGAAAGCAGCTTTGCACGACGAAATGATGTTCAGACCCCTTGCTTTTGATTTTCCGGAAGATGCTGAAGCAGCACAGGTGGAGGATCAGCTTTTCCTCGGCAATGAACTGATGATCGCTCCGATTTACAAGCAGAACGCACAGGGACGGTATGTTTACCTGCCGGAAGAAATGATGCTGGTACGTATGAAGTCTTACGACAACTACGAAACAGAGATTTTGCCGAAGGGGCATCATTATGTGCCGGTGGCTCTGGACGAACTGGTGTTCTTTATCCGGAACCAGAAAGCAATTCCGTTTGCAGAGCCGGCTGAGAGCACAGCAAAGACCGATTTGAGCACGCTCCGGCTGCTGGGATATGCTGATGCTTCTTATGAGTTGTACACCGACAACGGTGTTTCTCCCGATCCGGAAGACAGCCTCTCGGTTTCTACTCTGTAATATCAGTTTTTATAAAAAGAAATATTGAAAATCCCGCTGTGCTGATTGTATGCACAGCGGGATTTTTTTATGTTTGAGAAAAGGCGTTTTATTCTTCTGTACCGACAGTCATTTGCCGCCAACCGATTCCCAGCAGGAACCAGAACATTGGAGCATGGTAAATCAGGCTATCATTGAAAAATGCCGTTAACGCATAAGATAACACTGAGAGCAGCAGTCCGGTGCGGAATGCGTCCCATTTTTCCTGCTTTCCGAAACACTTCCGGAAACCGCATACAAAGAACAGCACCAGTACACCCAGAATCAGCAGCATAGACGGAATTCCGGTATCCTGTGCCACTTGCAGATACCAGTTATGCGGTTTGTTGTACAAGGCGTACACACCGAAGATGTTCAACAGTGCCGGCAAGTCATACTGATTCAGATAGAAAATTGTGGTGGCAGGACCGTGTCCCAGAATCCAGCAGTCCCGTAGTGCAGAAATGGTGTTTGCCCAGACAAATACTCGCCCGTTCAGATAGGGATAGCTCTGCTGAAGAGATTTTGAACTGCTTACTTCCGGTACCTCTGTCAGCGGCGTTTGTCCTACGCCCAGTGCAAGCCAGCTGCCGTTTTGCCGTACCACTTCCAGCGGCGTGGCATAGCCCATCAGAAAATCCAGTCGGTCAGACTGCACCTGCACCTGACAGTGTTTCAATTCCGGTTCGGCAAAGGAACAAGTCATGCCGTCTGCATCGATTTGCGGGGTGACTTCTGTGCCGTTGCAGGTGAATGTCAGTTCCTGCGGTGTCAGATTGTTTCCCGCGGTAGCCACACTGAATGTGGTGTTCGCATTTTTTACGGAAACGGTGTTTCCATTCAAATCGATAGATAGAATCCGGAAGGTTTCCTCCTGTGCCATGCCGATCATGGTGTGCCGGAATTTTTCTGACAAAGTGTCACCGTTCCGGCTCCACAGGAATCCTACACTGCCAAAAACCACTGCGGCGGCAGTAACACCGCAAAGGCAGCCTTTGACTATCGGTTTCCAATTGGTGTGGAATGCCCAGATCAGCAGAAAGACAACTGTCAGTCCAAAGCCCAGCAGAATCGCATTCATGACCTTGGAGAGCAACAGTGCCGTTGCCAGCAGAACCGCTGCCAGAATCTGTACCAGTAAACGTTTGGTAGTTCCCTCGCGGGTAATCAGCGAAACTACTACCGGTAAAAGCATTGCACAGTACATGCCGAGATAGTCTGCATTGCCAAATGTCAGTGATACAGCATCGCCAACGCCGACTGTTCCCTGCAAGCCGCCCAGAAATTGCACGATTGCACTATTGTAATAGCAAATGCCGGAGCGTTCCAGCAATGCCAATACGCCCAGTACAATAGAAAGCACCGTCAGACAGCTTTTTACAAAGTCTAAAACTTCTTTTCGGTCGATCCAGTACCATGCCGCCGCAAACACGACTACGTAACCTACCAGTGCCAGATAACCCTCGTACAACATGTAGATGCCCAGCCACGATTCTGTTGCATACTCTGATGTAATAGTGGACAGCAAGCCCAACAGCAAATAGAGCCCCAGCAGAATAAATACCACTGCCGTAAGACGGGTCATTGGCAGTTTTCGCTTTGGGCGGAGTGCAATCTGCTCATAGAAAAACCAGATCACGCCGGCAGCCGCGATTCCCAGCAGGAAAAATTCCCGAAAAAGCTGTTCGAAATCACTGTAGCCGCCGTCTCCCAGAAAATAGGCAGACCGCACTGCTTGTGGGATTTCTACCGTCAGTGACCTTGTGAGAAACGGGAGAATACACAGGCAGACCGCCAGTATTTTCCCCGGCAATGTCAGCTTTCGTGGTGATGTTGAAAGCGTGACGGATGTTCGATGTTTTTGTTCCATAGAAATTTTCAACCTTCTTTCTTCGAACCGATTTGTTTGTAATCGGTTTCGAGATTCCTTTCCACAAAATATGGTAGGCAATACCGTACAAAGTCGCCAGACGCTCTTTGTGCGGTATTGCCGGTATATATACGGAATTGCTGGAAAGAGCTGTTTTCTTAACCGCTTCATACAGCATTTCTTCTATTATAAAAGAATTCTGGCAAAAAGTCAATCTTTTCCTTGCAAAAATCAATGCAAATATTCCAGAATTGTCTTTGCAACGCCGTCTTCTGTGTGCGATAAGGTGATTCGGTCTGCTGCTTGTTTGCAGGCATCGGAAGCGTTTGCCACTGCGACACCGATTCCGGCATAGGCAAGCATTTCTGCATCATTGTCCGCATTGCCAAATGCCAGAATATTTTCTGCCGGTATGCCGGTTTGTTCTGACAGAAACCGCAGCCCATTGGCTTTCCCTGCTTCTGCATGGGCGATTTCCACCAATTCCGGTGTGGAAGATGTTACGTAAATATCAGCGATTTCCTGTTGCACCTGTACACGAAGCCGGTCTTTTTCTGCACATTCCGGACAAATCAAATCGATGCAGTCTATTTCATGTTGATGTTCCAGCAAAAACGCTGTCATATCGGCTACTGGTTTTCGTGTTCGTTTTAAATATGCTTGCAACGGTGCCGCCTGCCGGTACTTTTCCGGATTGTTCAGATATTCTTCCGGTGCGTACATCTGTCCGCCTATGCCGGCTTCTATCAGAAAAGTTCCTGCCGCTTGCTGCATTTTCAGCAGATCCAGAACTGCCTGCTCCGGCAATGTCCATGCACACAGCAGTTTTCCGGCAGGCAATTCGGAAACCGCTGCTCCGTTGGATGTGACGGCATAACGAATGCCAGCAAAATGACGGATTTTTTCCGGCAGTGCTGTAAAGGCACGCCCACTCGCTACAACAATGCAGATGCCCTGCGAAATTGCCTTTGTCAGAGCATCTTCCGCGGCAGCAGACAGGGTGCTGTCCGGCTGGAGCAGTGTGCCGTCTAAGTCCAGTGCAATCATTTGTACCATGAAAAAACCTCTCTCTGTTATTTTTGGGAAAAACCCTTCATATAGTATACCACACGATTATGTATTGCACATGAACACATGCCGGTACTGCATGAAATGGGAAAATGGAGGGAAGAACTATGTACCACAGCTGGAATTTGCGAAAACTGCTTCGATATATTGCCTTTGATATGGCACTGGTGCTTGCGGCAATTCTCCTGACGCGGGCAGGCAGACAACACTTTGCGGCGGTGGACAGTGCCGGCGGTGTTTCCCTGCCGGTGCTGATGTACCACGGCATTGCACCAGTGCCGGAAACCCAGTATTGCATTTCTCCGGAAACGCTGGAATCCGATCTGCAATATTTACAGGAGCATCACTACACAGCAGTATCTCCGGAAGAATTGATCGCCTATACAGAGGGTACTGGTGACTTGCCGGAGAAGCCAGTGCTGCTGACATTTGACGACGGCTTATATAACAACCTTAGTCTGGCACTGCCGTTGTTGGAAAAGTATGATATGTGTGCGGTGATTTCCGTTGTGGGCAGTTTTGCAGATGTCTATGCTCCGGACGCTCCTCACAACGATATATATTCCTATCTGACGTGGGAAGATATGCAGCAGTTAGAAGATTCCGGACGGATCACTCTCGGAAGTCACACCTATGACATGCATGAAAACGGCACCCGCAGGGGCTGTGCCAAAATGGAACAGGAAACGGAGGAAGCCTATCACGAAGCACTGTATACAGATCTTTCCATGCTGCAAACGGAATTTCAGGAAAATCTACACATACAGCCTACAGTGTTTGCCTATCCCTATGGATTTGTCTGTCCGGAGAGTAAACCGGTGCTGGAAGAACTGGGCTTTCAGATTACGCTGACTTGTCTGGAAAAGCCGAACTTCATTACCAGAAATCCAGCGTGTCTATATGGCATCAACCGTTACAACCGATTTGGAAATTGCAGTACTGCGGAAATTATGAGGCAGATTCTGCCGGACGAAAAATAGGGAGGTCTTTCATTATGCACAGACGGTTTCATAAAAGGCGGTGGACGCTGACTTGCTTTCTGGCGGCAATGGTGATTCTGCCGACTGCTGCGGTTCTGCAAAAAGATAATGATGCACAAAATAAGTCTGCCGCACATGCCTATGCTGAAAAAGAGGGTGCTGCACAGTCTGTTTCATGGAATGTGGTTTCCGACGGCTATGGCTGGGAGGAAGAAACCGCACCAGTAGCAGCAGAAATTTCGGCGGAACTGCCGGAACAAAAAGCCTCCGCAGATGCCGGAGAAAAGCCGTATCCGGAAAGCTGGAATCTTAGTTCAGACACCAGTGTGCAGCGTACCAGTTATGGCACGTATTCCGGCACACGGTTTTTCAGTTTGTTTTCCGCGGGGCAGGTACAGAACAAAACCAGTATTCCCAACAATACGCTGATTGCAGAGAGTACGGCAGCACCGGCATTCACGATCGAAACCAGCGGCGAACCGCAGGTGTTGATTATGCATACGCACACGACAGAATCTTTTGAACCGTATGTGCGGCAAAATTTTGATCCGGCGTTCAACTATCGGACAACAGATCCGGCGTATAATATGGTGTCGGTTGGAGATGCTATTACTGCACAGTTGGAGGCTGCCGGCATTGGCGTGATCCACAATACGACCATTCACGACTACCCTTCTTACAATGGTTCCTATGACCGCAGTGCTGAAACAGTCAGGCAGATTTTACAGCAGTATCCGTCTATTCGGGTGGTGCTGGACATTCATCGGGACGCGATTCAAAAGGATAACACACTGATACAGCCGGTTGTGGAAATCAACGGCAAAGAATCTGCACAAGTGATGATTATTTCGGGGTGTGATGACGGTACGATGAACATGCCGAACTACATGCAGAATTATCACTTTGCCTGTCGGCTACAGGAAAATATGGAAGACATGTATGCAGGACTGACAAGGCCAATTCTGTTTGATTACCGGCACTATAATCAGGATCTGACTACGGGCAGTCTGCTGCTGGAAATCGGCACTCACGGAAACACGCTGGAACAGGCACAGTATGCCGGTGAACTGGTGGGAAAGGCTTTGGCTCAGACACTTTTGAAATTGAAAAAGGAATAAAAGCAACATGAAACAAACTCATCGCCGCCGTTGGAGGCGGCTTTTGCAAGGGCTGTGTCTTTACGGATTGCTCTGCGGGTTTTTCTGGGCATATCTGACTGTGCAGACACGTTCACAAAACCGTATGACCCATACTCCCGCCGCTATGGCACAATTGACCATACAGCCGAACCAGACGGCATCACTTTGCCTTGCAGCACAGGAGTATCGTTGGGAACTGCCGCGGTTAGATTCTCAGTGGCTTTGGCTGGCAGCACTGCCGGACACTGCCGGAAATGGTGCGGTACTGCTTTGGCAGCTGCTGACAGACTGGTAAGGGATCACTGCGTTTCCAGATTCTCTGAAAATTTTCTGTGAACATCTCGGATATTTCCGCAGAACCTCTTGCATTTATCCTGAGAATGTGCTATAATAAATAAGTCGTCAGACAAGATAGATACGATTCTGATGATGTTTTTCCGATATGCGCCTGTAGCTCAGCTGGATAGAGTGTCAGACTCCGACTCTGAAGGTCGTGCGTTCGAATCGCATCAGGCGTACCAACCCACCTAAGGTTTTACTTTAGGTGGGTTTTGTTTTTATCAGCGTGCGGAAAGGAGTGCGTTTTATGCAGCGGCAGAATATTGACAGCGGCAACGCGTTCGACTGGGGAAAGACTTCTCAAGATTACGGAAAGTTTCGGGACATCTATCCCCCGTTATTTTATCAGAAAATAGTGGAGAGAAATTGCGGCACTGCCGGACAGGAAGTGTTGGACATCGGAACAGGAACGGGCGTTCTGCCCCGAAATATGTACCGGTTCGGGGCACATTGGACAGGCAGCGATATTGCTCCAAATCAGATCGCAGAGGCAAAACGGCTTTCGGCGGGTATGGAAATCTCCTATCTTGTTTCGCCGGCGGAGGAACTGGACTTTGCCGGAAAGCAGTTTGACTGCATTACTGCCTGTCAGTGCTACTGGTACTTTGACAATCAAAAGGCGGCTCCGGTATTTGCAAGGCTTCTGAAGCCGCATGGGAAACTGTTGCTGCTCTGCATGGAATGGCTGCCATATTCAGACAAGATTGCTGAAGCCAGCGAAAAACTGGTGTTGCAGTATAATCCAAAATGGAGTGGAGCAGGAGAAACCAAGCATCCGATTTCCGTTGCACCGGAACTGTTGGAATACTTTGATCTGACCTATCACGAGGAATACGAATTGGACGTGCCCTTTACCCGCACCAGCTGGAACGGTCGTATGAAAGCTTGTCGCGGTATCGGAGCTTCGCTGACGCCGGAAGAAATTGCGGCATGGGAAAAAGAACATTTGCAGTTGTTGGAGCGTATTGCACCGGAGACATTTTTGGTACGGCATTATGCGGCAATTGCGGAACTGCGAAAGAAGTAAACATGCATCGGATACAAGCAAAAAACATCTTATCTGCCACAAATGGTATGAATCTGTATCGTGGTTGCACACACGGCTGCATCTATTGCGACAGTCGTTCGGCATGCTATCAAATGGAACACGATTTTGAAGATGTGGCAGTGAAAGAAAACGCTCCACAGTTGCTGGAGGAAGCTTTGCGGAGAAAGCGGCGGCTCTGCATGATCGGAACCGGTGCCATGAGCGATCCGTATTTACACTGCGAAGAACAGCTGGGGCTGACACGGCAATGCCTGGAGTTGATTGCAAAATATGGATTTGGTGCAACGGTATTGACGAAGTCGGATCGCGTTTTAAGAGATCTGGATTTGCTGCAAAAGATTCAGCAGAATGCAAAGTGTGTGGTGCAGATGACGTTGACCACGTGGGACGAAACGCTCTGTCGCATTCTGGAACCCCATGTCTGCACCACCAGACGGCGGTATGAAGTGCTGAAGATCATGCAGGCAAATGGAATTCCAACGGTGGTATGGCTCACGCCGATTTTGCCGTTTTTAAATGATACAGAGCAAAATCTCCGCGGCATTCTGGAATACTGTTTTGATGCTGGTGTAAAAGGCATTTGCTGTTTCGGTATGGGCGTTACTCTGCGGGAAGGCGATCGGGAATTCTTTTATGCACAGTTGGACAAGCATTTCCCCGGCATGAAAGAGCAGTACATACGTCGGTTTGGGAATGCTTATGAGTGCTCCAGTCCCAATCAGGCACGGCTCATGACAATTTTCCGCGAGTCTTGTGCCAAGTATGATGTCATGTATGAACCAAATCAAATTTTCGCCTACTTGCGGGAATTTCCGGAATGTCATCGGCAGTTGTCTTTGTTTTAGTGTGCTGTGTGAACGCTAAGAAAACGCTGCATAAAGCCCGTCTGACGGCTTTGCACGCAATCTGGTTACATGAGCTTTATTCAGTATTGCCCTAATTTTATATGTTCTCAATCAAATAAAATTAGTATACTATGTAAAAGATAAATGATTCACAAAAAAGTCACCGTCATCATAAAAGTAAAATCGTCCTGAAGAAACAGACTTTCTTCAGGACGATTTTTGTTGTTATTTTCCGGTAGGTGCTTTCGTTTCCAGCCAACGCAGCATTTCGTGGAACCCGTCTTCTGTCATGGGATACGTCTGTTCCTCCTCAATGTCTGCCAGTTCCGAACAAAGACGGCTGTGCCAGATCTGCACGGTGAAGTTCTCCCCCGGTATGATCTTATAGCTAAGCTTGCCGTAGCTGCCGGTAAAAGTGTTTCCGAATTCAAAATAGGTGTACTGTGGAATGTCATAGACTTCCGATGCAGGATTTTTTCGCATGTTCTTTTTCTCCTATGCCAGCCGCCTGAAGCAGCGGAATGACTTCTTTTAAATTTTCGGCGATGCCAAACAAGCGGTCCCTGTCCCCTGCTTCCGGCGGTGTCAGGTCGGGAACCAGAATCACATTACAGTGTGCGGACAGCCCTGCGGTAATGCCGTTGGGCGAATCCTCAATTGCCACGCACTGTTCCGGCGGCAAGTGCAGAGCCTTTGCCGCCACCAGATAGATGTCCGGATCCGGCTTGCCGTGAAGCACCTGATTACCGCCGACAATTTGCGGAAACTGCCCAGCCAGTCCAGCCAGTTCCAGCCGCTGTTCTGCCAGTTCTTTGGAGGTGGCGGTGGCAATGGCATAAGGCAGTCCGGATTCACGGCAGAATTGCAGCAATTCTGCAATGCCGGATTTCTGTTCTACGCCGTGCTCTGCAATATATTGGGAAACCAGTTCCCGCCGGCGGTCACGTACTTTGAAATAGTCAAAGTTTTCTCCGTAAAGCTGCCGGAAGTAAGGCTGGGCGTGGGCGGCACAGCAGCTTCGGACATGCAGGGCGGCTTCTTCTGACATGGGATACCCCAGTTCCTTTGCACTTTGCAGCCAGCAGCGGAAATAGATTTTTTCCGTATCCAGCAACACGCCGTCCATATCAAAAATCAATCCGCGAATGGTGCTCACTGGTTCTGTCCTCCTGCATTGGTCAGCATCTGCCGCAGGGCTGCCAAGTCGAAACCATTTACCATGGAATCCGTGTACACGTCAGCACACTGATATGCCTGTTGGGAAATGGTTTCACTGCCCAGCAGATAACGGCACAGGCGAACGGCATCGGTGATGTTGACGGTACCGTCCAGTGTGACATCACCCTTCTGCCATGTCGGCTGTGCAGAAGTTTCTGTGGTTGATGTGGTTGTGTCACTTTCGCTGACAGAAGACGAAGCTGTTGTCGTTTCTGTAGTAGTTTCTTCCGACGATTCTGTTGCAGAGGTTTCTGTAGAAATGGTAGTTGCTTCTGTTGTGGTCGAAACGGTTGTTTCTGTTGTTGCTTCTGTAGAATTTGTAGTTGTTTCAATTGCAGTTGTTGTGGTTTCGGTAGCGGTAGTCACTTCTGTCGTTGTTGCAGGTGTCGGTGTGGGTGTTGTACCGTTCAGGTAAGCAGATACCTGCTCCGACCAGTATTTTCCCATGCAGGCGTAGCCGGCTTCATTGGGGTGTACGCCGTCCTTTAATCCCGTTTTCACATCTACAACGCTATTGATGTCTGCAAACCGAATTCGTGCTCCGGCAGCCTGCTTTTTCTCTACCAGTTCTTTGACAGAGGCATTGTAGTTGTCTACGCTCTGCTCTACCAGTGCTGTAAATTCTTCCGGATTGTTTTCATAGGAATAGCCGCTGGACTGATATGCCCAGAGCCAGTCATGCCGTACTGATACGTCAATATCCGGTACTGATGTCACGAACAGCATGCTGTTGCTGTCTATGCTGTCCAGCAACTTGTCTACCAGTTTTTCCAGACGGTCTGTAATGCCAGCATTCTGGTTGTCAAGCAGATCATTGGTGCCGATTTGCAGCAAGACAATATCCGGATCGTATGCTTCGATCATATTGCCTGTGACATTGTTATTGTAATAGGTCGTGTCAAAAATGGTTTCATACAGTCCCTGCCGACTTCCGATTTTCTCAATGGCATAGCCGCTGTAGCCGGCATGGGCGGGGTCATACTGGAATGTTACGCCGTCAGAGGTGGTGTAGGAAACAGAATCAGACCAGTTGTTTTTCGGTCCCACCATATCAAAATTGGTAAATCCTTTTTGCTGCATTTCGTAGCAAAAGTATTTTCGATAGCCGTTGTCCCCGTTGATATAGCCGTCTGTAATGGAGTCTCCCATTGCCAGAATCCGTATCGGTTCTGTAGTGTCTTCTGCGGCAACCGGTGCAGCTGCCATACCGGCTGCAAGGGGCAGTACGCCGATACAAAGGCTTGTTAAAACGGCAAGTATTTTTTGTTTCATCATATTATTCTTCCTTTCATGTAATTCCTTATTCCTGAATCAATTTGACAAGAGCATCTGTGATCACAGTGCCGCCCTCGTCATTCGGGTGTTGTCCGTAAACGGTTTTTGAAGCATCTGACGGGTCTGCCAACAGGGAGGCAACATCAAAATAAGTCGCTCCGTTGTCCTTGGCAATGCCCTCCACCGTTTCGTTATAGGCAGTTCGAATTCCATCCAATTCTGGTGTCATGTCAAATGGCGGAGAGTTCCACAAAATCGTGCGAATGCCGGCATCGGTACAAGTTCTGGTGATCTTCCGGACATCTGCTTCGATTTCTTCCGGTGTGGCATGACCAGTGCCACCATAAGGTCCGCTGATGATGTCGTTGGTGCCGAATGCCACGGTAATCAGATCTGCACCGGCAACAGCACGATTCAGCCAGTTGCCCTGCCGGGCACAGTCAGAGGCACGGGCATAGCCGATTCCCAGATTCCACAGGCTGTAATCTTCTGTACCCAATTGATCCAGCAGCTGGGCTGCCCAGAATTGATACCCGAATTCGGAAGTCTGGCATCCCTGTGTGACAGAGTCCCCCAACGTGACAATTCGAGTCTTGACTTTTCGGTCACAGCCCACAAGCTGGGGCACAGGAATTTCATTGGTGTAGAGGAATCCCTTTCCGTCCCCGTTATCAGCATAGGCGTAGGTCAGGTTAGACATGGCAATTGCCGGAATATTCGTGCCATTGACTGTCCATTCCCACAGCAGATAGTGTCCTTCCGGCACGTTCAGCGTTACGGGATCGCTCCAGAAAGTTTCGTCAGGAGCGACTTCTTTGGTCGCACTGCCGGAAAAGGTCACGGCTGCGGAAACTGTTGGTTCCACGTTGGCATCGAATTCCGTGCCGCCATCATAGACAGTTGCCTTTTCAATGGTGTAGCTGCCGCCGGACATACCCACATAACTTTCGCTGCCGTCACCCCATGTGGAATCTACCGTATTGGAAAAGTAAAACCGGTAGTCATACTCCCCTGCCGCTTCTACCGGAAACCATGCCCGATAGGTCACATGTTCTGCGTTTTTGATAACGGTATTGCTGCCAGTAGAAATCACGGTATTGGACACGTAAGTATCCAGCAGAGAAAGTTCCTGATCTGCTGTTGAAGTAGTTTCGGCACTTTCTTCTGTTGGCGTACTTGATGTGCCGCAGCTTGCAAAAGCTATGGTCAATGCTACCGTTGTTAGAAGTGCCAAAATTTGTTTCCGTTGGATTCTTTTCATACAACGCCTCCCGTCTTTTTCATCATGACTCATTGTAGCACGGCAATTTTCTTTTGTCAAGGACAATTTTATGCTTTTTCTTTTTGCAAATTTGTTTCTTAAAATAAATTTATGCACAATAAAATTGCAGTGCTGTTAGAATTTTTTATACGAAACGCTTGCTTATAGAGCAAGAATATGCTATAATAAAAATGTTCGTAAGAAAATTGGCATGAAAGATGTATGCCACAACTGAAAAAAAGGAGAATTGAAATGAAAAAACGCATCTTCGCGGGAATTACGGCAAGCATTCTTGCTCTTTCCTGTGCTGTACAAGTGCCGGCAATTTTGTCCGCTTCGGCTGCTGGAAATTATGAAATGCAGTTGAACATCAAATTGAACGGTGAAAAGAAAGCAATCAGCCCGTATATCTACGGTGTGAACGAAGCCGGAAATTCAACCAGTTTGAAAAAAGTGACAACGCATTCGCTGCGGCAGGGCGGCAATCGTTTTACTGGCTACAACTGGGAAAATAATTATTCCAATGCCGGTCGGGACTGGAACGATAGTTCTGACACAAACATGGGAGATGTAACAGACGGTCCGGCATATCAGGCACGCCGACTGTCGAAGGAAGCTGCTGAAAACAACGTAGACTACAAAATGGCAACGCTGCAAATGGCGGGTTATACTTCCGCAGATAAAAATGGAACTGTGGCAGCTTCGGAAGTAGCACCGTCCTCTCGTTGGAATAAGGTGGAATTTCAGAAAGACGGTGCACTGTCTGACACGCCGGATCTGACGGACGACACGGTATACATGGACGAGTATGTCAATTACCTGATCAATAATCTGGGGGATTCTACAACTTCTACCGGTATTCAGGGATATAATCTGGACAATGAACCGGTACTCTGGAATGATACGCACCCCCTGCTGCACAAGGACGAAGTTTCCAACAGCGAACTGATCTCCAAGTCGGTTGCTCTGGCAAAGGTGGTAAAAAATCTTGACCCCAATGCAGAAATTTACGGTCCGGCATTCTGGGGAATTCTCCCCTGTGTACAGGCAGGAAGCGGCGACAACTTCAAGGATCCGGATTGGGAAGCTGTCAAAGGACAGTATTCGTGGTATATGGATTACTACCTGAAACAAATGGCAGATGCAGAGCAGGAAAACGGCAAACGACTGTTAGATGTGGTTGATGTTCACTACTATGCACAGGACTGCGAAACAGATGACGGCATTTTGCAGGCGGCGAGAAGCCTGTACGATCCGAATTACAAGGAAAACAGCTGGCTGACACAGTGGTTTGGGGGTTCGTTCCCGTTCCTCACCAGAATGCAGGAGTCTATTGACAAGTACTATCCGGGTACCAAGCTGGCACTGACGGAGTATAATCTGGCAAACATCAGCAAGGAATCTACAACTGGAAAATCTGTAATTTCTGCCATTGCAGAAACTGAAGCGTTGGGGGCTTTTGCCGATCAGGGCGTATATTTGGCAACCTATTGGGGAACACTTTCTCTTTGTCCGTATGTGACCAGTGCGATCAACCTTTACACTAACTATGACGGCAATGGCGGTGCATTCGGGGATACCCTTGTGGAGTCCTCCTCTGCTGACCTGTCTAAGGCGGCAATCTTTGCGGCAATTGATGGCTCTGATGACAGTGAAGTGACTACAGTGATTTCCAACAAGGATAAGGAAAATACAGAAAAAGCGGTTATTTCTCTGGAAGGCACAGACACTGACTATCAGAGTGCTGTTGTCTATGCTATCACACAGGACAGCAGTGATATTCAGATTCTGGATGTGCAGAATGATGTTTCCGGCAATCAGGTAACTGTAGAACTGCCGCCGTTGTCTGTGGCTCAAGTGGTGATTTCTGACGAAAAGACCAATGTGACAATTCCGGAAAAACCGAATATTGAAATCAAAAAGACCACTTACAATATCAGCGATTTGTCGACAAATACCGCAGGCAATCCGATGATTCCGCTGGGTGACAAGGAACACCTGAAAGAAATTATTGTGAACGCTACTGTGTCTTCGAATGCCGGATCTTCGTGGGCTGTCGGCGGCGGAGCTCTCTGCTTTAACGAAGTCGTGAAAAAGGGTTCTTCCTCTGCTGGCGTTTGGGGAAACAAGTCTTTCCAATACCGTCTGGGCACAAGTGATATAACAGTTCCTTTTGACGATCAGTTTACTATTTCTTTGAGTGACGGCAAGAGTGAAAATATTACTGGTTCCTGCAATGATGAAAGTGCAGAATTACAGAACTGGTGGGCTTCTTCCGAAAACGATTCCAAAAATGGCGAAGATATCTCTACTACATTTAATACAGTGACATTGGTGTATGAATACAATTATGACAAACCGGACGAAACGACTACAACGCCGGCAGAAACAACCACAACAACAGAAACAACGATGACAGAATCCACTTCGGAAACTGTTTCTGAAACCACTGCTTCTACAGAAGAAACAGCATTGACTACAGAGAGTACCGCTGCTTCGACGGAAAGCAGCACCACCACTGCTGTGTCCTCGGAAGAAACAACCACGACTGCAACAGAAACTACCTCTGCTGCAACTTCTTCTGAACAGGTAAACCCGTCCGCAGTTTTGTATGGCGATGTTACGCTGGATGGCAGAGTGGATATTACTGATGCGGTGCTGCTGAACAAGGCAACTGCTGGTCAGGTAGAACTGAATGTACAGGCAAAGGGCAATGCCGACTGCAACGCTGATGGACAGACGGACAGCAATGATGCAATTTGCCTGCTGCGGTTCTTGGTGCATATCATCAATACGTTGCCGGAACAGTAAGCCTCTGCAAATATTTATGACAACGAAAGCCACTCCGATTTTGGAGTGGCTTTTTTGTTTGGATTCGTTTAACAATATTTACAGAAGCGAAAGCTGTCCGCTTTCCGGCAGATCTTTCGCCATGCCACCAGTTGCCGGAATGGTTTTTACACGATATTTTTTCAGTGCAATGCATTCTTCTTCGTTCAGCACACGTGCTTCGCAGACAAGGTGTTTTGCTTTCAATGTGACTACCTGTACGCCCTGTGTATCACGGGTGGACTTTGCGGAAATCAGTGCAGTATCTGCCAGCACTGCCCGATTGCCGTCTGTACGGAAAAAGACAGAGCAGGATTCCTCGCCGCTTGGAATTTGCAGAATTTGTACCAGTGGCGAACGGTCGCTGTAAGCCTTTTGCAGCTTCTTACGGTTGGTTTTCGTTGCGTAGGCAGACATCGGTACACGGGCCGCCTTTCCGTTGGCAAATACAAAGAGCAAATCACCTTGGTAATCTGCGGTGGCAATCATTTGCACCACGAATTCCCCGTCAGCAAATCCCAGTTTTGCCGGAATGTAATCGCCCATGACGCTGGCTTTGGTTTCCGTAAAGTCGCTGGCTTTGGTTTTGTAAACCTGCTGTTGGTTGGTGAAAAACAGCAGTTCGATGCAGTTGGTGGTTTCCAGATGACAGACGATCTGGTCTTCCTCTTTCAGCTTTTGTTCGCTGCTCATGCGGAGAGAAGCTGGTGTGATCTTTTTGAAGTAACCACTCTGCGACAGAAACAGGTGTACCGGATAATCGGGAATATCTTCTTCGTCTGGTTCTTCCTCGATGTCAGACGCATAATAGAACAGTGTCTTTCGGGGCTGTCCGTATTTTTTTGCGGTTTCTTTCAACTCTGCAATGATGATTTTCTTCATCTTTTTCGGATCCGCAATGGTTTCTTCCAGTTCGGCAATTTCCTGTTTCAACTGGTCGATCTCCTGCGTGCGTTTCAGAATGTATTCCCGATTCAAGTGCCGCAGTTTGATCTCTGCCACATATTCTGCCTGAATCTCATCAATGCCGAAGCCGATCATCAGATTTGGTACAACATCTGCTTCTTCGACGGTTTCCCGCACGATGCGAATTGCCTTATCAATGTCCAGCAGGATTTTTTCCAGACCAAGGAGCAGATGCAGTTTTTCCTGTTTTTTCTGGAGATCGAATACCAGACGGCGGCGGATACATTCCAGACGAAATGCAGACCATTCCTCCAGAATTTCTCGCACGCCCATAACGCGGGGTGCTCCGCCGACCAGAATATTGAAGTTGCAGGAGTAGTTGTCTTGCAGCGGTGTCATGCGGAACAGCTTCTGCATGACCTTTTCCGGATCAGAGCCTCGCTTTAAGTCAATGGCGATCTTCAAGCCGTCAATGTCGGTTTCGTCGCGGACGTAAGAAACTTCCCGTAGTTTGCCCTGTTTGATGCAGTCCACGATCTTGTCTTTGATTGCTTCAATGGTGGTGCTGTACGGGATCTCTGTGACTTCCAGACAGTTGTCCTGTTTGTTGTAGTTCCATTTTGCACGGACAGTTACGCTGCCGCGACCGGTATCATAAATTTTTTGCAGTTCTGTTTCATTGTAGAACAGAAAGCCGCCGCCGGGAAAATCCGGTCCTTTCAGTGTAGACAGAATATCATGCTCCGGATTTTTCAGCACGGCAATGGTTGTTTCGCAGACTTCTGCCAGATTGAACGGGCAGACGCTGCTTGCCATGGAAACGGCAATACCTACATTGGCATTAACCAGTACGGTGGGAAATGTTGCCGGAAACAGTGTCGGCTCCTGCATGGTATTGTCGTAGTTCGGAACAAAGTCTACTGTGTCTTTGTCAATGTCCCGAAACAGTTCGTTACAAATCGGTTCCAGTTTGACTTCCGTATAACGGGAGGCGGCGTATGCCATATCTTTTGAATATGCCTTACCAAAGTTTCCCTTGGATTGCACGTAGGGGTGCAGCAGTGCCTCGTTGCCTCTTGCCAGACGCACCATGGTTTCATAGATAGCACTGTCACCGTGGGGATTCAGCCGCATGGTCTGCCCTACAACGTTTGCCGATTTGGTCAGCCCGCCGGTGAGCAGTCCCATTTTATACATGGTGTACAGCAGTTTCCGGTGAGAAGGCTTGAAGCCGTCGATCTCCGGCAGTGCACGGGAAATGATAACGCTCATGGCGTAGGGCATATAGTTTTTTTCCAGTGTATCTGTAATTTTTTCTTCTTCCACAATGCCGGCACCGGCAATATAGGCATTGGGAATTGCATTTTTCTTTGGTTTTTCAGATTGCTTTTTTCGTGCCATTTTTGCCCTCGCTTTTATGAAATGTCCGCCAGTTCCAGATACTCGCTGCCGTATTCTGCAATGAAGTCTTTTCGACCTTGCAGGTCATCGCCCAGCAGAATGTCGAACATCTTTGCTGTTTCTTCGATGCCTGCCGCAGTCACCTGAATCAGCCGGCGGGTTTCCGGATTCATGGTTGTCAGAGCCATCATGTCTGCTTCGTTTTCGCCCAGACCTTTTGAACGCTGGAGGGTGTACTTCTCCCCTTCCAGTGTTGCCAGAATCTCTGCTTTTTCCTTTTCGGTATAGGCAAAGTATGTCCGCTTTTTGGTTGTGATTTCAAACAGCGGAGATTCTGCGATATACACATAGCCTTTGTCGATCAGTGTCGGTGTCAGACGATACAGCATAGTGAGAATCAGTGTTCGAATCTGGAAACCGTCTACATCGGCATCGGTACAGATGACAATTTTATTCCAACGAAGACCTTCCAGATGGAAAGAGGAAATATCCTTGTTTGCCTTGGTAGTAACTTCTACCCCGCAGCCCAGCAGCTTGACAATATCAGTAATGATCTCGTTTTTGAAGATCTTGTTGTAGTCTGCTTTCAGGCAGTTCAGGATTTTGCCACGAACCGGAATGACTGCCTGAAATTCTGCATCTCGTGCCATTTTTACGGAACCCAATGCAGAGTCACCCTCTACGATGTACAATTCCCGACGGGACAGGTCTTTGCTCCGGCAGTCTACAAATTTCGGGATCATGTTGGTGACGTCAATGCTGCCGGTCAGCTTTTTCTTGAGGTTCAGACGGGTCTTTTCGGCATTTTCACGGCTGCGTTTATTGATCAGCACCTGTGCTGCAATTTTTTCTGCTTCGTCCGGATTTTCAATGAAGTAGATCTCCAGCTGATGCTTGAGGAATTCCGTCATGGCTTCGTAGATAAATTTGTTGGTGATCGCCTTTTTGGTTTGGTTCTCATAGCTGGTTTCTGTGGAAAAACTGGAAGAAATCAGCACCAGGCTGGATTCCACGTCCTCAAATTTCAGTTTGGCTTCACTTTTCAGGTATTTGTTATTCTGCCGCAGATAGGTATCGATCTGGGATACCAGTGCCTGCCGCACAGCTTTATCCGGCGAGCCGCCGTGTTCCAGCCAGCTGGAATTGTGATAGTATTCCAGTCGCTGCACCTGATTGGAAAAGGTCAGAGCCACATTCAGCTTCACCTTATAGGTCGGCTTATCCTCACGGTCACGGCCCTCTCGCTGGCAGCTCCAGTTCTGTACGGAAGTCAGTGTGTTTTCTCCGGCGATTTCCCGCACATAGTCTGCAATACCATTTTCGTAGAGATACTGCCGTTCGGTAAAAGTGCCGTCAGCTTCTTCTTTTCGGTAGAGGAACAACAGGTTCGGGTTGACAACTGCCTGCCGCCGCAGAGTGTCACAGAAATAATCATCTGGTATTTCGATCTCTGTAAAAACGTCCAGATCCGGCAGCCAGTGAGTTCGTGTGCCAGTCTGCTTCTTCTTGGTCGGCTTCTTTTGCAGTCCGCCTACATTGACACCCTTTTCGAAATGCAGGTTGTACTGAAAGCCGTCACGAATGATCTCTACGTCCATGTAAGAGGAAGCGAACTGTGTGGCACAAAGTCCCAGACCGTTCAGTCCCAGAGAATACGCGTAGTTGTCATCATTGGAGTTGTATTTACCGCCTGCATAGAGTTCACAGTAGACCAGTTCCCAGTTATAGCGGTTTTCGTTTTTATTGAAATCTACCGGACAGCCTCTGCCGAAGTCTTCCACTTCAATGGAATTGTCCTGATAGCGTGTCACGACGATCTTGCTGCCGTATCCGGCACGTGCTTCATCGATAGAGTTGGAAATGATTTCAAAAACCGAATGGGCACAGCCGTCCAGTCCGTCAGAGCCAAAAATGACACCGGGGCGTTTTCGTACCTTGTCTGGTCCTTTGAGCATCGTGATACTTTCATTATCATAAGATTGCTTTTTCGCCATGTTCGTTCCTTTCTACCGGAAAAGTTCCGGCTTTTTCAGCGGTTTTTCTGCATGAAAAAGTTTCCGCTTGTAGTGCATTATTCCTATCATACCACAAAACTAACGGAAAATCAAGCTTTTTCTGAAATTTTGAAAGAATCAGCATAAGAGCTCTCACAGAATTGCCGGATTTTTTTGTGGTTCTGCCTAGGAATTTCATTTGGACAGTATTCTGTCAGCTTTATGTGCAGTTGTCATGGGAATTCAAAGAAATGCGTTGATTTTTGCATGGATTTCTGCTATAATAGCAGAGAATAAGAACACTGAAAAAGAGAGGCTATGCAACTATGATATTGTTATCTGCACAAAATATTGCCAAGACATATATGGAACGAAAAGTACTGGACGACGTTTCCTTCTTTTTGAATGAGGGTGATAAGGTGGGGATTATCGGCATCAATGGTACCGGAAAGTCTACACTTTTGCGAATCCTTGCCGGAGCCGAGGAGCCGGACAGCGGTAATGTCATTCGCACTAACGGAATCCGCATCTCATACCTGCCGCAAATTCCGGAGTTTGAACCGCATGGCAGCGTATTGGAACAAGTCATGCTGCATCTGCCGGCAGACCTCAAAGAGGCGAAGACGTTTGAAGCAAAGTCGATTCTGGGAAAACTGGGCATTACAGACGAAACCAGAGATATTAGTACATTGTCCGGCGGCGAAAAGCGGCGTGCCGGCATTGCTGCTGCTCTGATTCAGCCCAGCGATGTTTTGCTGCTGGACGAACCGACCAACCATATTGACAACGAAACGGTTCGATTGCTGGAAGAACAGTTATTGAAATATCGGGGTGCCATTGTTATGGTAACCCACGACCGGTACTTTCTGAACCGCATTACCCGAAAAATTGTTGAAGTAGACAGAGGAAAGATTTTCGAATATGAGGGAAATTACAGTACGTATCTGGAACAGAAAGCACAGCGGGAAGTTGACGCAGAAGCAAAGGAACGAAAAAATCGTTCTTTGTATCGGCAGGAGTTGGAATGGATTCGCCGCGGCGTTCGTGCAAGAGGCACCAAGTCTAAGGATCGGATCGCACGGTTTCACGAATTGGAAAATCGTGAGAAGCCAGCAGAAGCAGAAAAAATGCAGCTGCAATCGGTTTCCTCTCGACTGGGAAAGAAAACTGTGGAAATTCATGCAATCACCAAGGCTGTGAATGGCAGAATGCTGATTCATGATTTTTCCTACCAACTTCCACGCGATGCCAGAATCGGCATTGTTGGGCAAAATGGTGCCGGAAAGTCCACGCTGATCAAGATGCTCTGCGGACAAATCTCGCCGGACAATGGTTCTATTGAACTCGGTGATACAGTACGCATTGGCTATTTTTCTCAAGAGTGTGAAAGCATGGATCCCAACCAGCGAGTCATTGATTACATTCGGGAAACTGCAGAGCGAATTCAAACACCGGACGGCACGGTTACTGCGGCGACAATGCTGGAGCGATTCCTTTTTACTTCAGAATTACAGTGGAATCGAATTGAAAAGTTGTCTGGCGGTGAACGGAAACGGCTTTATCTTTTGAAAGTGCTGATGACTGCCCCAAATGTGTTGCTGCTGGACGAGCCGACCAATGATCTGGACATTGCAACACTTACTATTTTGGAGGACTATCTCCGCAGTTTTCAAGGGGCTGTTCTTGCGATTTCTCATGACCGGTATTTCTTAGACAAAATGGCTTCAGAAATCTGGGAACTGACGGGAAATGGCGAGGTTCGTCGCTATAATGGCAATTATCAGGATTACATGGAAAAGGCTCTGCCGGAAAATGCGACAGAAAAGCCCAAAAAGCAAACGGAAAAGAAAGAACGCGTTTTCAACGGCAGGAAAAAGCTGAAGTTTTCTTTCAAGGAGCAGCGGGAATACGATACCATTGATGATGAAATTGCCGATTTGGAAGAACAGATTCGGCTGACAGAAACGGAGATTACTGCGAGTGTGTCGGATTATGTGAAGCTGCAGGAATTGTCTGACCGGAAAGAAGAACTGGAAGTGCTTCTGGCAGAGAAAATGGAGCGTTGGGTGTATTTGAATGATCTGGCGGAACGGATTGCGAATGGGGAAATGGAGTAAAATGTGATAGAATAAGAGCGTGTTCTGTTTTTCGCAGGGCCGAAGAATTCTGGATTTGTATGTTGTACGTTGGGAGATTGAAGTCTATTTCCGTGATTGCAAGATGAAGCTTGCTGTTGATAAGTATCAGATTCGATCCGCAAATGGAATCAAACACTTCTGGCTCATTGCATCTCTTGCTTACATGATCGCTTGCTTTGAATCAAAACGGTACAATTTCTCGGAAGGATATCATTTGCTGTCCCAAATGATTCGAAGAGAGCAGATCTCTTTCGTTTTTGACTATGCTCAAAACGGTGGGGATAAGTCTGCCCTTTTGGAGAATATTGCTTAACCACTTTTGTGCATTTTCACGAAAACGGTGTTGGGATGCTCATTTATAGTATAGATTATACCTCATCTTCCTTTCCCAGATCACAAATAACACTTACCGCTTCGTTATTTTCCTCTGGCCATCCTGTCGTATTATACACTTTAAACGCTGCTACTAGGGAATTAATCAATTTATGATCTTCTACTATCATGTTTACTGAAATATCAATACGACTGATTTCCCAAATGACATTCTTGCCATTAATTCTTTTTTTAGCTTGAACAGGAATTGGTTGTCCATTATACATAAATATAAATTCTTCAATACATTCTAAAGTTTCTTTGTGTGTATAACAATGAGCTAACCACATATTACTGCTATTGTCTATTGTGATATATGAAGGTGTGATTCCTTCCATTATATCCCTATAGTTTCCGTAGGGATTTTTTATCTTCATATCTGATATCTTTTTCTTCTCAGAAATTGATAACTTTTTGTTTACAAACGCCATAATAAAGACCTCCAATGTACTGAACTCAATCGTACATATATTTTTTCAACTATAAATGAGCATCCCTAAGGCAACACCGCACAATTGCCAAACAAGCAAAAATATGATATAATAGATATATGGAAAGACAAATGACTATATGGAAAGACAAATGACGCTGGCAGAAATCAACGATGAACTTGGTGCAGCCAGAACCAATAAAAAAGAATTTTTAGAAAAGCTTGAAACAATCATACCATGGGAAACATTTTTTGAACTGATACAGCCGAGTTGTTACAAAGGAGAACTTGGCAATAAACCATACCCATTGGAATTGATGCTGAGAATATTCATATTGCAGAATGTCTACAATCTCGCAGACATGGCAGTCATGAACGAAGTGATCGACAGCCGTGCATTCTCCAATTTTTGTGGAATCAACTCACCGAGCGAAGTCCCAAACGGTGATACGAGATGTAGATTTATCAATTTTTTCCTCGTTTGCGTTTTGATATTTTGTTTTACGATATTCGTTCACTTTACTTTTCGCAGTTTCCAGATTTTCAAAATCCTTTCTAATTTCACCTACTGTTGTATTTTTATTATATCCACAAAATGAAATTTTTATATCTTTTTTGTCTTCGGCCATTATTTTCTCTCCTTAAAATTTGTGCAGTATTGCCTTGAATCTCATCTGCCCTCTTGCTTGTTCTTCAAAAAAGCCAGACAGGCATTTGCAGTTCCGTGGGTGAAGCCTTGCTTGTCGATCAACATGGTGAAATCCTGACGGGCAAAATATAGCACGATCCACCGTTTATCGCATCGAATCCATGTCAGGTTCTCATATTCCAGCTGGTATTTTTCCAAGGAGGAAGTGCTCATCATGCGGATACATTCCGGTAAAAAAGTGTATTGGTTGACCGCCTGTAGATCCAGTTTCCCCCTTGTGCGGCGAATGCGGTCTTGTATCTGTTTTTTCGGCAGATGCCATATCCAAAAGGCAGCAGCCAGCAGCAGCAAAAAAAAGAAATCCAAAAATCCAAGGTGAAAATCTGCCGTATCGCCAATTCCCAACAAAATGCCCCGATAGATCAGCCGTTCCAAAAACGGTATTGCCAGCAGAATTCCAATGGCACGGCAGATAATGCAGTGCTGTTTCTTCTGCATCTGTAAAATTGCAGCGTATCCGTCTTCTGTAATGCGTGTTGTGTTCTCAAAGTAGTCCAAAACGGCACCTCCTGTTTCTGCGATATTTTTATTATACCATGCGGGAAACGGTTTGTAAAGTTGTTTCGGAAAAAAGTCGAATTATGTCTTGACGAAACTGGGGCTTCTATGGTACAATAAAATATATACAAAACTGAATTTTTATATCGGAGGAAAACTATATGAAGTTCACAAAAATCATAGCTGCTGCACTGGCACTGCTCTGCGGTTCTGCCATGCTGCCGAAAGCCACTGTCGGTGCGGAAGAAGTACTCTTGGATTCTGGCATTGATTATACGGAATCTACGGAAACACTTGGAAATCCGGGAGCCGGATACAGTTCCGGTGTTGCGGTCAACTGCAAGCCTAACGACACCAAGGTGTACAACCCGACTGCTAGTCTGGTGGTGCTCTTTGTGGACATTGGCGGCTTTTCCAGCGGAGCAAACGGAACGACTGACGACAGCGGCAATTATACCGCTGGTACGGACTATGATCTGGACGAAACGTTCTTTACAAACTTCCGAAAAACATTGGAAAACTGCCGCAAAAACGGCTGTACAATTGGTATTCGTTTTCGGTATGATGCGAATGGTGTCCGCAATCCCGAACCGGCTACTTTTGAGCAGATGTGCAAGCATATCGAACAAATACGGAAAGACGGTTTTCTGGAAGATTACAAGGACGTTATTGCCTATGTAGAAAGCGGCTTTGTGGGTTGCTACGGCGAACAATGGGGCGGAAAATACTGCTCTTTGGAAGACAAGGCGAAGCTGCTGGATCTGTTGTTAGATGTGGTTCCTGACCCGATTCCGGTAACTGTAAGAACACCGAATATCTTTGCCAAATGGGCCGGCATTGAGGAATCGGAACTGGGAGAATATGTGCTGGAACCGAACAGCAAAGCTTCTCGTGTGGGATTGTACAACGACGGTTACATGGGTTCTGATTCCGACCTGGGAACGTTTCACAATCGTGAACGAGATTTGAAGTGGCTGCGGCAGCAGACGTATACCTCCTATTATGGCGGAGAATTTTCCGGAAATCTGGACTTTGCCAAACAGTACGATACATATCTTCCGGAAAATGCGGTGCCGGAAATGTATTATTCGCACTTGAGCTATATCAATTCGAATATTTTTAAACTGTATCAGGATTACACTTTCGGAAAAGAATATGATGTAGAGAACGTAGACAACAGTGCTTACTATGGGGAAACTGTTTTCAAATTCATACGGGATCATATCGGGTATCGTTTTGTGCTGCGGGATTCCGATTTGAGCGAAAGCGTGGAGCAAAACGGTATTCTGAAAGTCTGCACCAAAATTGAGAATACTGGTTTTGCCAATCCGATCATGCAGCAAAAGGCAGAGATCATTCTGGAAAAGGACGGGAATTATATCCGGACAGCTGTTGATGCCAATGCAAACCAATGGTATTCCTGCACAACTGTTTCTCCGGAATTTGACCTGAAGCTTCCCGCAGGCATTGAAGCCGGCAAGTGGAATGTCTATCTGAAACTTTCCACGGGAGAAAACGACATCAGCGAAACTAACGTTCGTTCTATACAGTTTGCCAATCATGATACCTGGAACTCTGCTCTGGGTGCCAATTATCTGGGTAGCTTTTCTGCAACGGAATCTGACAAGCCGCAGACAGACAACGACTTTTATCAGATCAACACAGAACAGGAACTCCCCCATTCTGACGGTTCTGTCTACACTTATCAGAACCTTTCTGTTGTAGACGGTATCTCCAGCAATGACACGGAATATGCGGAGGACAAGTGCACTGTCACAGATGATAACGGCAATCAGCTGTACATCACTAACAACGACCAATATTTATACGTCTTTGCTGATTTGACATATGATGCTGCTTCTCCGGTGTACAACCTTTCATTCCAGAACAAAACAAGTGGCAAACGGTGCTGGATCTACTATCAGGGAAACGGATTTGTGTATTTCAACAATGGTGTTCCCAGTGGCTGTGTCCAGAAGCATGGCGGCAGAAAAGTCGAATTTCGGATTCCTTTGGGAGAACTGGTAGATTTGGAGGCTGGAACTGAAATTTCCAACATCAGTGTGACCATTCAGGATCAGGCAAATTCGTGGGTAAATGCTGGTTCTGCCAAGGCAGACAGCTATATTTTACAGGACAATTTTGATGTGTATTCCGCAAAGCAGACAGTTTACCTTGCAGAAAAGGACACCATGCTGCTGACACCGGAAACCTCTGGAACGGGGCTTTCTTACCAGTGGTACCACAATGGAAAAGCAATTGACGGAGCAACGGAAAAAGCCTATACCGTTACAGCAAATACGCAGGAGGACTGTGGGGTTTATTCTGTTGCAGTTTCCTCTCCGAGTGGCACGTTGAAAACTGTGGAATTGTGTGATGTTAAGGGCATTATTTCTCAGACAATTTCGGGTGATGTGAATCAGGACGGCGTTGTCAACACGGCAGATATAGTGGCTTTGCAGAAATATTTGTTGGGAATCGATATACTGACAGAGGAACAGGCAGAATTGGCTGACACAACGGCAGACGGCACGGTGAATGGTTTAGATCTGGGATTGCTGCGGAGCATGATCGGATAAACAAGAAGTAAGGCGATATATCACAGTTATAGGCAAAAGAAGTCGGAACAGAGTATGGAATATACTCTGTTCCGACTTTCTTCTTCTAGAAACTGTTTAAAAAATTAACCAGGAATCATTTTACTGCTTTTCTTTGCGATTTGCTTATGGTATAATATGAATAAGGATAAATTACCAGATTCGATTCCGCATATTGGGACATCCAGCCAAAACAAGAATTTCGCTTGTCACAAAATCATTGTTTTATGCGTTAAATTCTATGAGAACTGTTTTGGCTTGAAAATATGCGGAATCGATTTGGCTGTCCAAATCAATTACAAGGGAGATCAGAGGCGTTTATGAAAAAGAAGTATCTTCAGAAGCAAATTCTTGCTGCAATGCTGACTGGCGTAATTGTGGTAAACACTTGCCCGATTGTCGCTATGGCGGCAGAAACTATGCCGCCGGAAACGGAAATGGTGCAGGAAGCAACAGAAGAAACGACTGCAACAGAAGCGGCGGAAATCCCAGAAACTCCGGGAGCAGAAGTGCAAACAGAACTTTCCGGTTCGGAAGCTGTGGAAGTTACAACCACAGAAGCGGAAACAGAAATGGCTACGGCAGATGTTGAAACTGGAACGGAAGAAATTCCGCAGACGGATGCACCGGAGGATATCGCAGAAGATTCTGTCACGGCATTTGTCAACCGGCTGTACAACGTGTGCTTGGAACGGGAACCGGATTCTGCTGGCTTAAAAAATTGGCATGACAGGATCAGCAGCGGCAGCATTTCTGCGGTAGATGCTGTTAAGGGATTTTTGAACAGCAAGGAATATCAGAACAGACAGCTCAGTGATGAAGTGTATATCGCTAATTTGTATCAGGTTTTCTTGAATCGAACCGGAAGCAGTTCGGAAATTCAGCACTGGCTGACTATTTATCAGCAGGGCGTTTCTAAAAACTATCTGATGCATGGCTTTTCCAATTCCACTGAATTCACAAATCTGTGTGTTTCTTACGGCGTGACACGCGGCAGTATTGCATTGACAGAAGAACGTGACAAGTATCCGAATGTTGCGAAAATGGTAGTGAACTGTTATGCTGTTCTGGACAGAATGCCAAGTGGCAGCGAGATCAACCAATGGATTTCTAAAACCAGAAACGGCGGTTCCGGAACTGCACTGGTCAAAAATATCCTGCAATCCCGTGAGTATCAGAACAAAAGCAAGAATGCCAGTGATGCAGATTATATTGCAGACCTCTATCAGGCGTTTTTCGGCCGCAGCTGCAATACTTCTGAGGTGCAGTCGTGGAAAAATGTTTTGAGCAACGGTGTTTCCCGCAATTATCTGATGGCACAGTTTGCATCTTCGGCAGAATTCAAAAAGACTTGTTCTGCGGGCGGTATTTCCAGCGGAAATATTACACTGACTGAAGAACGGGACAAGCACCCCGGCGTGGCAAAAATGGTTGCTGGCTGTTATCAGATTCTGGGAAGAACGCCTGCGGGGACAGAAGTGGAAAACTGGGTCAAAAAGACGATCACTACCGGTTCTGGTGCAGAACTGGCAGACGGATTCTTCAAATCGCAGGAATATCACAACAAAAGCACCAGCAATGCACAGTATGTCAATGACCTTTATACGGCAATTTTCGGAAGAACTGCCGACAGCAGAGGCTTTTCTTCGTGGAAAAACGCTTTGGACAATGGTACTTCCCGCGATACAGTTCGAAATTCCTTCTATGAGAGTGCTGAGTTCAAACAGCTTTGCAAAAAGAATGGTATTGTAGACAAGAAAAATCGCTATCCGAAAGCTGCGGCTGTTCTGAATCAGGTAGGCTGGGATCTGAAAGCGGCGTTCCAGTGGTCTGCCGGCATGAAGTATTCCAAGTACACGGCGACAGCTGCTCCGGGAATGGAATATTACGCAAATTATGGATTCACCTGCAAAACCGGAAATTGCTATGTTATGGCAGCTACATTCTGCGAAATGGCACGGGAACTCGGCTATGACGCAAAACAGATTTCCGGCAGCGTTCCGCTGAGAAGCGGCGGATATGGTCCGCACTCTTGGGTGGAAATTGCAATCAACGGAACTACTTATGTATTTGACCCCGACTTTACCAATGAAACCAAACGAAATGGATACCAGATCACATATGGACAGTCTGGTACATGGAGATACAATCGTGGTTCTGTAATGAACTGAGAAAACACAAGGCAATACCACACAAAGAGCGTCTGGCGACTTTGCATGCCATCTGCTTGCAAATTTCCCGTCATATTTCACAAAAATGCTCGTGAATACATCAAGTATTCATTCCGCTTTTTGTTTCATCTGACGAAAAATTTGACGACGCATCTGTCGCACAATCTTTGTATGGTATTGCCACAACTTAGGAATGGAGAAGAAAAATGAAGAAAACTTACATGGCATGGCTTGCCGCATTTTTGGCAGCGGGTGTATTTTTGACTGGGTGCAGTCAGGAGAAGTCGTCTTCCGGTGAATCTGCAACTGAAGGAACTACAGCAGCAACGGTCGCTACTGCTACCACAGAAGAAACTGAACCGGCTACCGAAGCCCCGACAGAACCGGAACTGAAAACGATTGGCGAAAAGGCAGAAGGCGAACACGTTTACAACGTGACGCTGAAAAATGCAACCGGAAAGGAAATCTCCGGCGTGGCGATCAAGGACAGTTCTCAAAGCGAATTCCCCGAAAACATGATGAAAGACAGCGATGTTTTTGCCGCAGATGAAGAACGTGTTCTTTACTATGATGCAACAGAGGCAATCGCTGCCAACTCTTCGGAAGAAACAGATTCCGACAAGATTTTGACTCCGGAATACACGATCCAGCTGACATTCTCTGACGGTACTACAGCAGAGCTGCATCAGTTCCCGTTTGATGATGTAGAATCTGCGGAGATCCACTGGGAAGATGAAATTGCTTATCTGGTATACACTTCTGTTTCCTCTCAAACCGAGGTAAATACAAAGGAAGCAGAACAGATGCAGGTACAGACGAGTGCAGAAACAGAGCCGGCTGCACAAGATGCAGAAGAAGTGGCAGCTGAGGACGGCTATCAGGGACAGCAGCCCGTCTATGTAGAACCGGAAGAATCTTATGACGAAACACCGGCAGCTGCTCCGGTAGAAAACACACCAGCGGAAGAAACACCGGCAAACAATAATGATGCTGCAAATGATACTGCGGATCCGAATAATGGCTGCCTTGGAGATGAGGGATTGTTTAACTAATGGAAATCACAAAACGACGTGAAATTTTCTTTCTCTCGGAATTGCGTGCAATTGCCTGCATTGCCATTGTCATACTGCATACGTTCTATGCCGCCAGTGTTTACGCACCGGATCATACTGCAAGAATTGCCGCTTTGACGACGAGAAATCTCATGATGTGGGCTGTTCCCTGTTTTGTCATGGTCAGCGGTGCACTGCTTCTGGATCCAGCACGGGAAGTGACATATCGGAAAATATTCCGAAAGTATATCCCGCGAGTGCTGGCTGCACTGGTACTGTTCTCCGTAGTCTTTCAGATTTTTGACGATGCTACCGGCGAAAGCGGCATTCAGTTCAAAACGATTCTTTACGGGTTGCAAAATGCAGTGACCGGAAGCGGCTGGAAGCACATGTGGTACTTGTATCTGATTACAGCATTGTATTTGCTGTTGCCGTTTTATCGGAAAATTGCTGCTTCCCTCAACTCAAAAGATACTTACTACTTGTTAAGCGTTTATCTGGTGTTTCTATCGCTGCTGCCAATGTTGCAAACACTGACAGGAAAATCGACAGCATTCTATATTTGTGTTTATAGCGTCTATCCCCTTTATCTTTTCTTGGGTGATGCTTTTATGCAGAAACGCATTTGCAAAAAGCCGTGGCTGATGATTCTTCTGGCTTCTGTGGGAACAATTGCAGTTGCCTGTCTGACAATTCTTAGTGAGAAAAAGTCCATCGCCGCATTGTCAGAACTTCTTACCAGTTATGCATTCCCGTTGATCGTATTGCAGTCTGCCGGAATTTTCGGGCTGATGTCCTACAGAGAAAAGAAAGCACCTAAAGTGCTCTATTGGATTTTACATCAGGTCGATCAGTGTTCGTTCGGTGTTTATTTGATACATATGCTGTTTCTGAAACTGGTGCTTGTGGTCTGGAAATGGAATCCCTATATGCATGGCGGATTTTTTATGATCCTGGCACTTTCCGTTGGAACGTTTCTCTGTTCGTTCCTGTGTATTCGGTTGCTGAAATATGTTCCAATACTGAAAAAAATTCTTTGAGTTTGAAAAAACGATTTGATTATCAAAAAAGAGTATCTCAAATGAGATACTCTTTTTGTTTGTCACTTTCTATTTTGGCAATACTACTTTTGCAAAAACACATTACCGCATTGCACGAATCAGCCGGAACACCTGCTCTGCTGTATCAGTCAGATTTTGCCTTGCAGTTTCTCTGTATAGAGCGTTCTCCAATGTGGTTATTTCTCGCAGTATCGGGAAAAAGGCATCGATTCCGTGAACATTGCAAATCGTCGCTGCATGTTCTGTGCAGCCGCAAAATGCCAGCACTGATTTCTGATATTGCTTGGCAAGAGCAGCAACCCCGATAGGTGCTTTTCCCATGATGCTTTGTGCGTCCAGTTTCCCCTCGCCAGTGATAACAAGGTCTGCATTGACAATTGCCTGTTCCAGTTGAGTTTCCCGCATAACGATCTGAATGCCGGATTCCAGTTCAGCGTGCAGGTAGTTTTTCAACGCAAATCCCAGTCCGCCTGCGGCTCCGCTGCCGGAACAGTTGGGGTCACTTTCCGGAAACAGCATTTTTGTCAGCTTGGCATATCGGGCAAGCCAATTGTCCATTTGGGAAATTGTTGTTGCATCAGCACCTTTTTGCGGTGCAAAAATAGCACTGCACCCTTGTTCTCCGCAGAGTGGATTGGTGACATCACATGCCACTTGAAATGTGCAAGCAGATAATTCCGGCAGTACATTTTCGGCGGTGATTTTTTGTAACTGCGAAAGTCCGACTGCTCCGCAGGGAATCTCGGTGTCATCTGCGTTTCGAAAAGAAAAACCCAATGCCTGCAAACAGCCTACGCCGCCGTCATTGGTCGCACTGCCACCAATACCGATGATGAATTTTCGACAGCCCTTGGCAATGGCATCTGCGATCATTTCTCCCACGCCAAAAGTCGTGGTGTAAAGCGGATTCCTCTCGGATTCGGACAACAGCGGAAGTCCTGCCGCAGCTGCCATTTCCATTACGGCGGTACCAGACGGCAAAATGCCATAGTTTGCTGTTTGCTTTCTGCCCAGCGGGTCGGATACTGTTACTGTTTCCAAATATCCGGACAACCCATTAACCAAGGCTTCTGTAGTCCCCTCTCCGCCGTCTGCAATTGGTGAAACCTGGATCTCAGCTGGCATGCCGGCTCGTCGGATTCCATCGGCAATAGCATTTCCTGCTTCCAGAGAGGATAAACTGCCCTTGAAAGAATCTGTCGCAATCAGAATTTTCATGCTTCTTGTGCTTCCTTTCGGAGTGCCTGCTTCATACTGCACAGATCCAGTCCATTCAGCTGACCGTCTGCATTGTAATCTCCGGCAGCCAAATCAGTCACATTGCCGCTGCCCAACAGCCATTTCTGCACCATAACAACATCTGCAATGGTGAACTGTCCGTCTGCGTTGACATCTCCGATCACTTTATGCGAATTTTCCTCAAGCTGCAATGCATCAACACGCTGTATCATGTCTGATTCCCGATCATAGGTAAACTGTATTGAAATTTTGTCGCCAGCTTCGTAGTGGCTGAGATTTTTGCTTTCGTCCCCGTGATAGTAGGAGTCCCCTTGGAAGAAAAATGTGCCGTATTCTGCAAATGTGACAGAAGTATTCGGTACTATTTCAGAAATGGTGTCTGTGAACGATACGGTTTCATAAGCCGGCTGTGTTTCTGAAACCGTTGTTGTAACCGTAGTTGTTGTGGTTTCTGTTGTTTCTGTAGTAGTTTCTGAAGTTGTGGCAGTTGTGGTTGTAGATGGTGCCGTAAGATTGAATCTACCGTCCTCTTTCGCCAGATATGACCAGAGATACCGGAAAAACCAACCGTCAAAGTTAGTGATCGTTTGAGAAGAACCTGCCATCATGATCGACGTGCCGCCGTCCGGAAATCCTCCCGGCGGAAAGCCGTCGGATTCTCCCTCGCCGCCATAAAAATCAGTCAGTCCGAAGCTATGTCCCATTTCGTGTTCCAGAATATGCATACTGGAAGTGCCGGCGATCAAGCCCAGAACGGCGTTGTCTGAAAACTGCTGTCCCCAGTGGTAGCCGAAGCCGCCCATATCGATCATGCCTTGCGTTGCCTGCAAGTACATATCGTAACGATTTTCGTAGCCGTCTGGATACTGGTATGACTGATCTGCCCAGTGAATATAGCGGTATCGTGTTTCGTCGCCGATTGGTTCCAATGTAGGCAGCTCCGAAACCGCCATGTTTCCGTCTGTGATGTAGCTGGTATCTGCTGGAATTGTGGTGGTATACACGGTTTCGTCCGGCTGCAGATCCAGCAGGCAGTTCTGATCCAGCACTGCCCAGCCGACGATTTGTACATTGACATGGGTGTACGGCCAGTTTTCATAACCTACCAGCCAGTCAGTCCAGTCGTTCACTGCCGTTTCCAGAACGGTTTGCAGCTGCTTCCGCTGCTCCAGTGTGATCGTCTGTTTGCTCTGCCATTTTACAACATACTTGAGTGTTCCGTTTCCGGCGACGATCTGGTCGTAGATCGTTGCCCAGTCTTTTACGGAGTCTTCTGAAATGATACGATTTTGCAGAATCCACTCCGCCGCAGATTGATATGTACTGGGCATATCTGCCAGCGTTGTGCCGGAAGATGCAGCCTGCACTGCAACCGGCGTTACGGTATTCGGAACGGATATGGGTGCAGCCAGAGCACAAACACTAAGTGCGGCTACTACCGCGGCGGAAAGCCATTTCTTTTTCATACAATTCCTCCTGTTCTGATTTCCAATCGAAAATATCTTCTTTTATTATGCCATATGTCGAAATAAATGTCAATATACATAGGGCAATACCGCACAAAGAGCGTCTGACGACTTTGCACGCCATCTGCTTGCAAATTTTCCGTCATATTTCACAAAAATGCTCGTGAATACATCAAGTATTCACTCCGCTTTTTGTTTCATCTGACGAAAAATTTGACGACGCATCTGTCGCACAATCTTTGTGCGGTATTGCCATAGATTATTTTGTGCAGTATTGCTTTTGCAAATATGTTTTTTTGCAGAAGAAAGCATTTTCCATTGTTCCCAAAGGCTTATAGAAAAAATACGAAAAAACTACCTGTCATAGAAACGCCCTTTTGTCCTATACTATTCTTGCAGCGGCGAACACGAAACACAGCGTGTGAGAAAAAGCAGCTGCTGAAAAATGAAAACAAACTTCTGGGATAAGTCGCTTATCCCAGACATGAAAAAGGAGAATGCACTATGAAGGGTGAATTTACGCAGAAGGGCAAGGAAGCTATGGAACATTTTAAGATGGAATCTGCCAGCGAAGTTGGCGTAACTCTGAAGCAGGGTTACAACGGCGATCTGACTGCACGGGAAGCTGGATCCATCGGAGGGCAGATGGTGAAAAAGATGATCGACGCCTATAAGATGCAGTAAAATTCTCATTTTTTATCCAAAAAGGTCTGGTGCCCCAATATGGGTATCAGACCTTTTTCTATACATCATGCAGTATTGCCTTAGTCTATCCAGAGGATCTGGTCATCTTTCCGCGGCTTTGGCTGCGGCAGTTCTCCGGCAGCGTAGCCCAGAATACAGAATCCCACGCCGCGATAAGTTTCCGGAATCCCCCACTGTTTCAGCAGTGCTTTTCCGGCTTCGCTGTCAAATGTTTCTCTTGCACGGTGAATCCAGCAGCTGCCCAGATCGACAGCGTATGCTGCATTCAGCATGGCACCCATGGCAAGGCTGCCGTCTTCTACCCATGTGTGTACTGTGGAATCTACCAGTACCAGAATTGCCACCGGTGCTCCATAAAACGGATCCCGATCTGCTGCACCCATGATCTCTGCGTTTTGCTTGGACAGCTGGTGCAGCATTTCCGGATTTCGTATCACCACAAATTTGGTAGGCATACGGTTCATGCCTGTGGGAGCATACTGTCCGGCAGTCAGAACTGCCTGAATTTTTTCCTGTTCCACCGGCTTGGTACTGTTATAACTCCGCACGCTTCTTCTGGTGCAAAGTGCATGCAGTACTGCATTTTCTTCGTACATGTTCGATTACCTCCGTTCCCATTTGGAGCAGAGTTCGCCCAGCTGGTCTGCCATTTTTGCCAGTTCCTTGTTGGACAATCCCCTGCTGTTTTGTACCAATGCTGTCAGACGGCTCAACGTCTGCGACAGCCGGTCGTATGTCATTGCACTCCGCCGCGGCTTCTGCTGAATCGGCACCGCAGGTGCATCGTAAGTGATTTTTCCGGTGGCAATGTCAAATTCCGCACCGCTGTACGGTGCATAAGCATCAATGCCCAAAGACAGCCACAATTTTTCCCGAAATGCCTCAGCAGATTCTGCCGAACCGTGGTTGACGAACACTTTCTGTACGCCCTGTACTTGTGAGATCCACGACAGCAGCCCTTTTTGGTCTGCATGTCCACTCATACCCTGCAGCTGAACGATCTGAGCACTGACCTGCACGGTTTCGCCAAACAGTGTTACCGTTTTGGCTCCCTCGATAATGCGTCTACCCAAAGAGCCCTCTGCCTGATAGCCAACGAACAAAATGGTGTTTTCCGGCTTCCACAAGTTGTGTTTCAAGTGGTGTTTGATTCGTCCGGCTTCGCACATACCACTGGCGGACAGAATGACTTTCGGGCGTTTGTCTGCGTTGATTGCTTTGGAAGCATCGCTTGTCACTGCCGGAATCAGTCCGGAAACGCCAATGGGGTTAATGCCGCGGCGAACATATGTCAGTGCTTCCTCATCGAAACAGCTTTCCTTATTTCGCATGAAAATTTCAGTTGCTTCAATGGCAAGCGGGCTGTCCATGTATATCGGGAAATCGCTGAATTCCGGCAGCATGTTTTCATCTTTGATCTGCTTGAAATAGTACAGTAGTTCCTGTGTGCGTCCTACAGCAAAAGACGGAATGATGACGCTACCGCCACGGCTGAATGTATCTTTTAACACCTGTACCAAGCCTGGAATATATCCCTTTGGCTTTTCGTGCAGCCGATTCCCGTAGGTGGATTCCATGACCACATAGTCTGCATCTTCCGGCGGCTGCGGATCACGAATTAGCGGCTGGTTCAGGTTACCGATGTCACCGGAAAATACCAGTTTTTTGGAAATACCGTTCTCGGTCAGCCAGATCTCAATGCTGGACGAACCCAGCAAATGCCCCGCATCGAGAAACCGCACATCAATGCCGGATGTCAGCGTGAATCGTTCGCCATATGGGTGTGGCACAAACAGTTCCAATGCTCCCAATGCCTCTTTCATGGTGTACAGCGGCACATAGGGTTCGCCGCCTTTTCGCATTGCCTTGCGGTTTCGCCATTCTGCTTCGAATTCCTGAATGTGTGCACTGTCCCGCAGCATGATCTCACAGAGAGAACACGTGGCTGAGGTAGCGTGGATCTCACCGGAGAAGCCGCCGGCGTACAACAGCGGCAGCAAGCCGGAGTGGTCAATGTGAGCATGCGTCAGCAGCACATAGTCGATTTGTGACGGAGCACAGGGGATTTTTACATTTTCATAGGTATCTCTCCCCTGCTCCATACCGAAATCCACCAGAAGCCGCTTTCCGCAGACTTCCAGATAGGTACAGCTGCCAGTGACTTCATGAGTAGCCCCGATAAATGTCATTTTCATAAACGATTCACTCCTTTCAAATATAAAAAGCACTGTACAGCAGGGCAAAACCGCCCACGGCTGACAGTGCTTTCTTTGGACAAAAGCGGCTTTTTCAGCCGGTTAAGCTTCTTTTTTCGAAAACAAGAGATACTTCCGTGCGAAGAAATTCCACAGGAATGCCACCATAGTGGAAACTACTTTTCCGATCATCTGATAGGCACTGGTGATATTTCCAAGTGTTATCTCGCTGACCTTTGTAATGCCGATCGTCAGCAGAAGTCCCACCACGCCGATTGCGGCGAATGCGAGAAATTCCACCAGACGGGACTGCACTTTCGACGAACGAAAGACCCAGAATGTACTCAGGAAGTAGTTGGCAAGCAGTCCGGCAACAAAGGAACAGCCGTTTGCAAGAATGGCGTAATGCTGGTCAAATACGGCAAAAAACAGCAGTGCGGAAATTCCCCAGTCTACCACAGTTGCAGCTCCGCCTACAAAACAGTAGCGGAAGAATTGAATCAGCGTATTTTCAGTGGCACCGGCAAATAATTTCCCGAATTGTCCGTGCCTGAGAATCTGCCAGAATTCCTGCCAGTTGGAAGTTGGTTTTGTATGTTCTTGCTCCATGAAGAATGATATTCCTTTCTTTCGATTTCAGCAATGCCTTTACTTTGCCTGCGGTCCGAGGTATTGAATGATGTGTACCAAAAATTGCAGAAGCATAACGCTGTCTGCGGTGTCCACTTCTCCGTCAACGTTGCAGTCGCCGGCACGCCGCTGCTGGTCGTTCCCTGTCACTGCACCGGCAGCCATCTTATTCAGCAACACGGCATCAGTCACATCGATTCGACCGTCCAGATTAACATCACCGTACATAACAGATGGTGTGACATCAGAACCGCTTTCCGAGGTTTTTATAGTGGTTGCAGTGGTTTCGGTTGTATCTGTGGAAGGTGCAGCGGATGATGTCTGCTCCGTTGTGGTAGTTTCCGCAGAGGCACTGGTAGCTTTGGTTGTTGCAGTTGTTTTTACTGTTGTTACAGTAGTAGTTTTAGTGGTAGTGATCGTGGTTTCCGCAGGTGTTGTTGTGGTGGTAACTGCCGGCTTGTTGCCGTTCGGTTCAATGCCGCCTACCAGTTCTCCATTGGAGTATACACAAATGTAATCGGTTCTGGTTTCGGAGCCGTCCTGATAAGTATCCTTGCACTTGGTAATGCCCTGATAACTCCAGTCGTTGGTGGGATCCCACTTATCGCCGTAGTACAAGCCCACGGTGAACTGATATTTCTTGTTGGAGTTGGCAATTTTATAGCCGTCCCACTTTACTTCTACATAGTAAATATCCGGATCGTAAGAAGCATCGTACTGGTACGGACCAGAGATCACACCGTCTGCCGGAGCAGCTTCTACGCTTGCCTGATCGTATAACTCATTGCCGGTAACTTTGCTGATATTGGATTTGTTTTCCATTTCTGCGATACTGAAATAATACCGCATGGACAGGTCGGTCTTGGGTGTGATAGAATTGGTACGCATCTGAATGGCAAGCTTTGTCACGCCGGCACCGGAAGTCTGTATGTCGTCTACCGCATAAGCATCTACCCAGAAATCGTTGCCGCCGTTATCACTGCCGCTGTTCTTATCTTCCGGCGGGAAATCCGGTGTGATCTCCATTGCATCTGTGCCGTAGTAATCATACAGACCAGCACACGCTCCTACAAAAGCAGCGTTATAGTCAATGGTAACTTCGTTATAGATCCAGTCTGCGGTAATGTCGTTATGCTTATCCTGTGCATCCGGACCGCCGACCAGTGCACCATAGAGCACATGCTTCTGCTCGTCGGTGTCCTCACACTTTGTCAGACCAGAAGCTGCACGGTGGTGCGGGAATTTCGCTGCGGTTTCATCGTAGCCAACTTCATAGGCACGGTTCATGGGGTTATCCCCCAGCAGATATTCCATCTGTCCCTTTGCCCATTCGCTGTATTCGCCGGGCTTTCCGTTGTTGTTATATTTATCGTATACCAACGCCATCATCTGAGCCGCCGCATTGTATCGTGCGGAGCCCCATGTGTTCAGCCAGAAATAACCAGCCGGTGTAATGGTTCCCACGCCGCCAGTCATGTATTTGTTCAGGGCTTCTGCTACGGAACTCCAGCAGTTCATTTCCTCGTAGGGACTCTTTCCGGCAGCTTTCTTGTATTCGTCAATGAAGTTCGGGTACTGCTCGCTGGTGATCTCGCCCAGAATACACTGCACGCCGCCCCAGACATCGTTCCAGCAGTAGACATAGCAGGGTGCTGCATAGTAGTCGTAGTACGGGAAGATTTGTTCCAGATAGTGGTGATCGCCGGTGATCTTGTACATCCATGCAGAAGCCCAGCAGTAATCGTCTTCCCACTTGGACGAATTGTAATAAGCCTTCGGACCATCGCCGTTATCGCTCAGCTGCTTTTCGTGAGTTTCTGCGAATTTATACAGTGCTGTTGCATAGTCCAGCGACTTCTGTGCATATTCCGGATCGGTGTCCTTGAAGTTCAGGTAGTTGATCGCCAGCGAAGCAGTGGCAGAAGCAACATAGTCTGTCTGTGGCTTATCGCCGGTGAGGAAAAATGCCGGACGATCCATTTCATCCAATTCCGGTGCGTTCCAGTAAGCGTGGTCAATGTCACCGTCGCCTACCTGATAGCAATGTGCGATCACGTCACCGTTGGAATCCAAGAAGGTACACTTCATCAGATAGTCGTTAAAGTACCGCAGAATAGTTTCGATATGGTCGTCCTGACCAGTTTTCTGGTAAGCATCACGGAATTCGTAATAGCCCCAGCCCAGTGTTGCTGCAGAGTAGTTCTCCGGCATACCGAATTTTACATGGTCGCCGGCATCATGGAAACCGCCGGCAACATCGATGTAGCCGTCCCCGTCCGGATCCAGTATATCTTTATACTTGGTGAGGAAATCGGCACTTAAATTGGTGGCGGTGGAGTTCATGGCAACCTGAGCATCATAGGTATGGCAGTTGCCACGCCAAGTGTAGCGGTTGTTGTCCTGTACTTCTGTGCCGCACATATTGCCGTCGTAAAAATAGATGGAATATTGCAGTGCCCGTGCAAAATTCGCTTCTTTTTCGTCCGCAGCTCCCACGGCTACAGAACTGCATGTCCCTGCCAGCATAGCACCGCTGAGCAAGACGGAAAGCAGTCGTTTGCTTCCTTTGGAAAATCGTTTCATTTAATTTAATCCCTTTCCTTTCCGAAATGATTTGATCGGAATGCCTTTATTCGATTATCTTCATTATACGCGATTTTCGAGAAAAAGTCAACAGTTTTTTTCTTGTTTCATTGCACAATTTGTGAAAAATGTAAGTTGCCTTAATGATTTTCCCGCTTTATAAGCTTTATAAATAGATGTTTTATGCAAAATATCAGCACTCGGCCGTAAAATACGAAAATGCGTGCACAATATTGCAAACAAGACTAAAAAAGCCACACAATTTCAAACAAAGTCGAAACTGCGTGGCTTTTTGAAAAACATGGCGGAGAGTGTGGGATTCGAACCCACGTGTCCTTTCGGACAACTGCATTTCGAGTGCAGCTCGTTATGACCACTTCGATAACTCTCCAAATCAGTGCATAAGAATCGTCAAATCCAACGACGATACAACACTTTGTATTATATCACATTTTACAAAGAAAAGCAAGCTTTTTTTTAAAATTGTACTTGTGCACAAATTTCATCTCAATGTTTTGGTGAAAATTATCTCATTTGTTGTATTTTCACTAGTATTGCAGAAAGGCTTGACTTTTCCGGAAAAATCCTTTATAATAAAGTGAAATGTCTTTGCGTAAAAACAGTAAAATTTTCTTTTTCAGAAAGGTTTTGGAATATGAAAAACTTCTTTGCAAATTTGTCACACCCCACCAAAATCACGCTGATCACCTGCTCCAGCTTTGTGATATTGACAATGCTGATCTTGATTTTTTTGATGCTCTGTCCGATTCAGGAAAGCAGTTCCGCCAACAACGTCAATGATTCTCTGGTGGTAACTGTGGCTTCCACAGAAGAAACCCAGATCACCAGCGAAACCACAGCGTCAGCAGTTTCTACTAAATTTGAGCGAAAGACCACCGATGCCAATCGTGTCATTACAGAAACTATTACTACCGCGAAAACCTATGGCACACAGGCAGTCTATGAAGATGATGATACGTATAACAACTACGGTTCATATGATGACGATACAGACAACAGCTATCAGCCGGCAGTGACCACACGGGCATACTACAACAATAATACCAGTAACGCAACAAAACCCCGATACACCACTCCGGCAGCGACACAGCCGCCGGCTCCAAATGCTCCTGTTGTTACACAGGCACCAGTAGTTACTGCGGCACCTTCTGTTCCGGAAGAAACGATTCCGGCTCCAGATGATGGTTTCTATGATTGATTTTCTAGGAACAAAACCATATTGATGAATAAAGAAAAAACCGGACTAGGCAGCACTGCCGGTCCGGTTTTTTGCAATAGGACATGAAAAATGTCTGAACAGAGAGGAATACAGATGAAAAAGAATTCGTTAGGCTTTCGCCTGCTTCGGCTGGTGACATTTTGGGTCACAGGAAATCTGACAGCCATTTTTGCCATATGGCACGCCGCTGTCGGTTGGAAAATTCTTGTCGGCATCTTGTGCGGTATCTTGTTCCTGTTCTTCCAGTTTGCCCATGTGCATACCATAGCAGGAGAAAAGAAGCTGGCTTCATTGGCACACGGCTGTGATCTGCTCCGCACCAGCACTGTCTGGTTTTGTCTGGAACTTCTCACTGCCGGTGCACTTTTTCGGGGCGTGAAATTGTTCTGGGTAATTCTGCTGATCGATCTGGGTGTGTTCTCTCTGCTCTGCTGGTTCACAGTGTTTCAGGGGCTGCTGCATATCGCTCTGCACTCCACACAGGTGAAACTGCCGTGGCATGTTGCCCTCTTTTTTCTCTGGTGGGTGCCGCTGCTAAATTTGTTTCTGGTAGGGCATGTCTATCGTACTGCCAAACGGGAATTGCAGCTGGAGTGTGCCAAAGCCGAATGTAACGTTATGCGAAAAGAATCAGAGATCTGCAAGACCAGATATCCGATTTTGCTGGTGCACGGCATCTTTTTTCGGGACTGGCAATTTTTTAATTACTGGGGACGGATTCCGGTAGAACTGATTCGAAACGGAGCAACTATTTTTTACGGAAAACAGCAGTCAGCACAATCGATTTCCGTCAGTGCCAAGGAACTGGCAGCACAAATTCAGTCTGTTATTGCTGAAACTGGTGCGGAAAAGGTCAACGTCATTGCCCATTCCAAGGGCGGTCTGGACTGCCGCTGTGCCATGCAGGAATATGGTGCGGCAAAGTATGTGGCTTCTCTGACAACGATCAATACGCCGCATCATGGCTGTGCCTTTGTGGACGATCTATTGCAAAAGGTGCCGGCAGGTGTGGCACGATGGATCGCAGCAAAGTATAACCGGCTGTTTACAAAACTGGGAGATCAGAATCCGGATTTTCTGGCTGGTGTGCGGGAATTGACTGCCGAAAACTGTCAAAAATTTCATACAGAACATCCCCCTATTTCCGGTGTCTATTATCAGGCGGTGATGTCCAGGATGCACAGTGCATTTTCCGCCCCGTTCCCGCTGTGGCTGGGATATTTCCTGAACCGGCGAAAAGCTGGAGAGAACGACGGCCTGGTACCGGTTGTATCGGCAAAGCTGGAGTGGGCACCTTTTCTCATGGTGCCTGAAACTAAGCGGCGGGGAGTTTCCCACGGGGATATGATCGACCTGAATCGGGAAAATATTCCGGACTTTGATGTGCGGGAATGGTACAGCCAGCTGGTACAAAAGTTGAAACAAAATGGATTTTGAGGTGACTGCAATGAAAACCACGTATGATGCAAATATCTTTACCTATTGCCAGTGGCGGGATGATCTGACCATGCAACAATCGCCTTTCTGTCACGTGGACAATCTGATTTTCTGCTGCCTGTCTTATCTGAACTGGGACGGCATCGCAGAAGGTTTTACCGCAGCGGAATCGATTTCTCTGCGGGATGCAGCAAGGCTCTGGGAACACCGTCCCACCGCAGAACAGAAAGTGCGGGTAGAAACTGACCGTGACCTGCTTCGGCAGACCGCAGCCAGCCGGCGTTTCGGAGAAGTTCGTTTATTCCGTTATGCAGAACAGTTCAGCGAAACCCAGCAGCAGCAATTTTCCGCCACTGCATTTCTGCTGGACAGTGATACCGTTTATGTGGCATTCCGTGGCACAGACAACACACTGACTGGCTGGCGGGAAGATTTCAACTTGTCTTTTCTGCCCTATGTGCCGTCACAGGCAGCAGCGGCGGCGTATCTGCGGGGGATTTTGTCACTGGGATTTTCCAACGTCTATGTGGGCGGACACTCCAAAGGCGGCAATCTGGCAGTTTATGCAGCTGTTCAGATGCAGCCGGAGGATTTTCCGCGGATTCGTGCAGTCTACAACAATGACGGACCAGGCTTTGTGACAGATCTGTTTGCTGAGCCGCAGTTTCAGCAATTGCAGGAACGAGTGTATACCTTTGTTCCACAAGCTTCTGTAGTAGGCATGCTGCTGGAGCATGACGAGGAATATCAGGTAGTTTACAGCACACAAAAAGGTTTTTTGCAGCACGATCCATACTCGTGGTGTGTGATCCGGAACGACTGGTACTATTCCGAGGATACCACCAACACCAGTAAGCTGCTGGATTCCTCGCTGCGGCAGTGGATCCTGGGCATGAAACCGGAGGAGCGAGAAAAGCTGACCGATGCCATTTTCCACATTCTGCAAAGTGAAACCAATGCCCATACCATACAAGATCTGATCGGTGGCGGTGCAGGAACGCTCTCTGGTGTGCTCCGTGCATGGACAGACATGCAGCCGGAAACCCGCCGATTTATGCAAAAAATGCTGACAGAACTGCTGCACTCCGTAGGACAGACGGCAGCATCTCAGCGACGGCTGGAAATGCGGGACGATTTTCATGGAAAGCATGAGGGAACATGAGTAAGCGAATCTTTTGTCATCGCCGGAAAATTGATATTTTGCTGCATGCCTGTTCGGCAGGTACGAACAGGCATTACTCTGTGCAAAGGAAATACTGCATAAAAGTGTACAGGTAGCTATATCACATTATTTCGCAGCAGGCAAAGATCGAATCCGTTCAGAATTCTATCTGCATTCAGATCCCCTGCCTGCCAGTTGGCAAGTTTTGTTTCAGGAAATCCCAACAACCATTTTTGCAGCAACACCACATCTGCCAGATTCGTTTTGCCGTCTGCATTGATGTCACCGGAAATCACAGGCGGTTCTGTAGAAGTTGCAGTAGTGGTGCTAGTTGCTGCGGCTGTTGTCGTATTTGTGGTTGCTTTGGTCGTTGTCGTTGTTGTTACAGTAGTGGTTTCTGTCTTTGTCTGCCATTTCTGACAACTGCTGCCGGTCGGTTCCCATTGCTGCACATTGGCACCGCTTGCAGTGGATGCATCGGCGACTTCTACATAACAGGAATCACCAGAAGCGTGTGTCAAAATGCTGTAGGATCCGTCCAGATTCTTAGTAAACCGGAACAGCTGAGTGCTATCTTTATTGGACCACGCTGCAATTGCCAGATTTCCGCCGTTTTTGCTGCCCTCTGCCTTCAATGCATAATGACTATCCTGCTGTGAGCGAATCCAATAGTAATTGCCAGAGCCAAAGGCACGAAGTGTCCACTTCTGGCAATTCAACCCGTTGGACGACCACTGCTGTACATTTGTATTGTCTGTCATTTTTCCATCGGTAATATCCATTACCAGACCAGAACCAGCGTTTTCAAAGGTATAGATCACATCGGTGTTCATGGAGCAGCCGGGGTCAGTTGTCGGCTCTAAAATCCAATTCTGACAGTTCGCACCGTTGACTTCCCACTGCTGCACATTGGCACCGGAGGTTTGGGAGGCATTTTCTACTTCTACCACAGAATTTCCATTTGAAATATGGGTTCGAATCTGATAGCTGCCGTCCCCGTTTTTTGTCAGCATAAACTTCTGATTGTCACCGCCGTTATATGTGTAAATATCTATATTGGTTCCATTTGCGGCCTTTTTTCCGGCAACGTCCAGCACATATGTTCCGCCGTCCCCTACTGCAGAAACCAGATAGTAGTACCCTTCACCGGCACTGCACAATTTCCAGATGTCGTGAACTGCGATTCCATCTGATCCCCACTGCTGCACATTGGTGCCATTTTTTGCGGCAACACCTGCTACCTGCAAATACAAGCCGGAGTTGACATTGCGAATACGGTAAGCAGAACCCTCGGCAAAAAGTTCTGCCAATGGTGCACTGGGTGATTCTGTATAGCTTGCACTTGGCACACCAGCAACTGCATATCGCAGATACATCATATGATTTCTGTCATTTTGACAGCCGCTGTAGTTCTCACAATAAAACTTTGCCTCATCTGCAGTGCGAGAAATGGTTTTGTAATTGGAAGTTGGTCGCCATGTACAGTCCTGTGCATATCCCTCGATCGTTGTTCGCTTGCAGTTCACCGATTTTGAACCTGTTTCTGCATAAGAGCCGGGATAGGTTACTGTGTTCCAGTCACAGATAACGTTTCCGCCGTCTTCATAATAACAGTTTTCTGCAAAAATCTTAGATGCTGTGTGCACAGTATATGCCATGCTGAATGTTTTCACATAGTTATTCAGCGAATGAAAATAACCGTAACGCATCAGCCCAGGGCCGCGGGTCAAAGTTTTTTCAAAGCGATTGCTGATAATGGACATGCGGGGATAATTATTATAGGTTTTATAAGAGTTTTCATCATCTGCCGGATACCCCAATATCACACCGTATTCGTGAAGTCCGAAAGAGCAGTCTGAAACTGTTGTGTAGTCAGCATCATAGCAGCATGCCAGAAACTTATCCCAGTCTGGTAGTCCGGTAGATGCTGTATTATAATCGCTATGGCCTACAAAGGTGCAGTGATCTACCCAGATGTTCTGTCCAGAGCCGAGATAGACAACAATGGAATCATTGCCGTTGGACTCCGCATCGTGCTGTAGCTCAAAGTTTTTCAGGATCAGATTGTTTCCGGTTCCGTTATTGGAAGATGTACAGAACTGTACATTATACATAGTATGCGCCGCGTAACTGCCGATGATCGTTTTGTTGCTGTGAACATAAATTCGTCCGTCCGGACAATAGTTGCGTCCGGAGGAATCCTTTTGCAGTGCGGTAACACGAATATTTGCCGTGACAACAATGGTATAGGGTATATCAGCGGTAGCATATTTCTTAAGATCGGCAAAAGTGGAAACCTCTACGATTTCGCCGAACAGACCACCAATGTCCCCTGCCTTGATGTTGCCGGTGTTGTCATCAAAGCAATATCCTGCAAAACCCTGTAATCCGTCAGCATTAAGCAGCCAGAGCTGATTGTCTGTTCCGCTGTATTTGGCTAATGTCATGCCGGAAGTTCCCTGCGTCAAGGCAAGAGAAGTATCAGAATAATTCACAATTTTATAGTATAGATCATTGCCCAAATGATCTTGTTTTACGGGAACAACATACCAATGTTGAGATTGTGCTGATTCACTGCCGTACAAAATCACATCTGTTTTGTCAGATACGTTATAATTTCGCGGCGTCAAAAGCCTTCCGGACTGTGCGTTGACTAATTTGAAAAAAGTACCGTTCCCATCCGAACCGACACGATCGAACCGCCATGATGCAGATAAATCACTGCCCAGCGTTTGCAGAGAAAGTGCCGCTCCATCAGAAGTCCCATTTGCTGTCAGAACTTTGGTGCTGTCCTTGCTGGCAAGATGCATCAGCTGTGCCGGATAATCTGTAGAGATTGCCGCTGCCGACAAAACTGTTCCATTCCATTGAAGCAGCGGCAACAGCCAAGCCATCAGCAAAATTAACGACAGGAGCAATACCTCTTTTACGCGAATCCATTGTTTCATACATTTATACCTCCTTGAAATCGATGCACATCTCAAAAGAGCACATCGTCAATGTAGATGATTCTGTCAACAATATTATACTACATTTTGTGAAACATGTCAACACAAAAATCTGTAAGCAGATTGCGTGCAAAGCTGTTTTTCTCACAAAACACGAGAAGTTTGACCTTGACTACTACAAGAACGAAACAACCCCCCCTCCTCTCCAACTTCCAAAAATTGAACGAAATTTCAAAAGATCCTCCGTTTTTCTTGACAAAGAATACCTGATTGTGTTATAATAAGAGTATCAAGAATATGTAATATATTCGAAAACGAAGGAGGCATATTATGAAGAAATAATGGAAACGGCTGGCGGCCCTTTCGTCGGCAGCAGTCATGGCGGCGGGGACGCTGCTGTACTTCCCGACCGATACCCTGCAAAATATCTCGTGGGGGATCACGGCGAGTGCGGAGGAAACAGGTGCAGTGACATGGACAAAAACAGAAGGTGACAACCTGACTTGGACACTGTATGACAACGGCACACTAACCATCAGTGGCTCAGGGGCGATGAAGGATTACTCTTACGATAGTCCTGCATACGGCAATAGTAAAATAAAAAAAGTTGTGATTGAAAATGGCGTCACAAGCATCGGATATTATGCGTTTGACAGTTGCAGCAATTTAGCAAGCATCGAAATTCCGGAAGGTGTCACAAGCATCGGAAATAGTGCGTTTAAGGATTGCAGACGCTTGACAAACATCACGATTCCAGGTAGTGTCACAAGCATCGGATATCATGCGTTTTCTTACACACTTTGGTTAACAAACAAACAAAATGAAAGCCCTCTTGTGATTGTAAATGGGATCTTGATTGACGGCACAGTTTGTTCAGGAGAAGTAACAATTCCGGACGGTGTCACAAGCATCGGAGATTATGCGTTTTCCGGTTGCAGCCGCATGACAAGCATCAACATTCCAAAAAGTGTCACAAGCATTGGAAATGGTGCGTTTTCCATTTGCACTGGCTTAACCAGCATCAACATTCCGGAAAATGTTACAAGTATTGGAAATGGTGCATTTCAGCGTTGCAGCAATTTAGCAAGCATCAACATTCCAAAGAGTGTCACAAGCATCGGAAGCAATGTGTTTCACGACTGCACTGCTCTGACCGAGGTGCTTCTTGAAGGCGGCTCTAAGCTGACGAGCGAAAACCTCGGCGTAAACGAAAGCATAATCAGAACCCGCTGGAACGAAGACAACTTGACCTGGACACTCACCGCCGACGGCACAATGACCATCAGCGGCTCAGGGGCGATGAAGGATATTCCTGCATACAACAAAAGCAACATAAAAAAAGTTGTGATTCAAAATGGCGTTACAAGCATCGGAAAGTATGCGTTTTCCAATTGCAGCAGCTTAACAGACATCACGATTCCAGATGGTGTCACAAGCATTGGAAATGGTGCGTTTAGGCATTGCAGCGGTTTAACAAGCATCACGATTCCAGAAGGTGTCAAAAGCATCGGAGCGTTTGCGTTTTTCGAATGTGCTGGATTAACCAGCATCACCATTCCAAAAAGTGTCACAAGCATCGGAGTTGGTGCGTTTGACAGTTGCACCGGCTTAACTGGCATCAACATTCCAGAAGGTGTCAAAAGCATCGGAGCTTTTGCGTTTTCCGAGTGCACCAATTTAACAGACATCACGATATCAAATAGTGTCACAAGCATCGGAGAATCTGCGTTTTCTGGTACACCTTGGTTAACAAACAAACGGCAGGAAAACAACTCACTTGTGATCGTAAGTGGGATTTTGATCGATGGAAGAACTTGTTCAGGAGAAGTAACGATTCCGGACGGTGTTATAAGCATCGGAAATAATGCGTTTCAGAATTGCACCGGCTTAACCAGCATCAAAATTCCGAAAAGTGTCACAAACATCGGAGAATTTGCATTTTCCGGCTGCGGCGATTCGCTTGAAATTACGGTTCCCTGCGATTCTACGCTGACAAAAAACGCTTTCGGAGATGCATCTGAAAAGGTAAAACATCGTCATTCTCTCATCAAAACCGATGCCAAGGATGAGACTTACACCGAAGCCGGAAACGTGGAATACTGGACCTGTGAGAACTGCAAAAAGCATTTCCTGTCTGATGAAACCGATGCAGAAGCTGCCAAAGAGGTGGAGCTGTCGGCAACGGTGAAACCTGTTCCGGTTCAGGTTGCCACAGCGACCACGCAGATCAAGTGCGTTTACGGTCAGGACATGGACGAAATTAACTTGCAGGATTACGTGAAAAATGCCGATGCAGTGGGAGAAGTTTCCGTCAAGGTTGCAACTGGTTCCACCATGCTGGACGGCATGCAGCTGGACGGCAGCAAGCTTTCCGGCAAGCCCACAAAGGTGTACACAAACGGCAAGGACGTGACCTTTACATTTACCGCGAAAAACGGCAACACCGCAGACCTGACTTTGCATTTCCTGGTGGCAAAGGCTGACCCGACAGTGAAAGTGACCGTGGACGGTGACAGCCACACCGAGGGTGATCTGGTAGAAAAGCTGGGGCTAAGCATCAGCAAGGACAGCACCAAGGGTGCGGCAAAGATTGTCAGTGAACTCAAAGCACTGGCTGCCGGTAAAAATACTCTGGCATGGGAGTTCACCCCGGAGGACAGCGAGAACTATAATGTTGTGACCGGCACGGTTGTGGTAAATGCACAGACAACAACCACAACAACGACCACCACAACTGCTACGACAACGACGACTACCACAAACGAAACGACTTCCACAACAAAGGAAACAACTGCCACCAGCGGAACGACCGCAACAACCAAGGCAACGACTGCCATCAGCGGAATGACTTCTGCGACCAAGGCAACGACTGCTACCAGCGGAACAACTGCGACAACTGAGGAAACTACTACTACAAACGAAACAACTGCAACAACTGAAGAAACTACTACCATAAACGAAACAAGTGCAACAACCGAAGAAACCACTACAAACGAAACAACTGCAACAACTGAGGGAACTACTACTACAAACGGAACAACTGCAACAGCCGAAGAAACTACTACCACAAGCGAAACAAGTGCAACAACTGGGGAAACTACTACAAACGAAACAACCGCAACAACCGAAGAAACTACCACAAACGAAACAATCGCAACAACTGAGGAAACAACTACCACAAACAAAACAACCGCAGCAACTGAGGCAAGCACTGTTACCACAAACGAAACAACCGCAGCAACAGGGGAAACTACTACAAACGAAACAACTGTAGCAACCAAGGCAACAACTTCTGCAACTCAAACAACCACAATCACCAGTACTTCCAACACAGAATCTACTGCTGCAACATCGGCAACCACGATCACAACGGCAGCAACTACAAGCGTGACCAATATTGCAGACGATGATCTTTGCAGCTGGGCACTCAACGATTATCTGAAAAAAACGGGAGTGATTGCCGTAAATGCAGAAATCACTGCACGCTCGGAGAATGCATATGAGATTACGCTGACCGACTTAAACGGCAATGTGCTGGACGTTTACACCGTTGATCCGAAGACCGGTACTGGTACGGATTCTTCCAACGCAGAAGTTAACCTGCCTCAGACCGGAAACAACTCCATGACAAACTGGCTGCTGTGCGTGGGTGCGGCACTGTTCATGGCATTCGGATTCGGTGCGGTGAAGGCATCGGGTGTCTTCAAACGGAAAGAGGATGAGTAAGACCAAAAAGCAGTGGACGATCTTGTGTTATAAAAATCGATACCAAGATTGCAAAGGGTTAGAAAACAGAATCGACAGACTGTAATAAGAAAGCACCGGATCGTCCTAATCGACAGGAAGATCCGGTGCTTTTTGTATATGAAAAAGTTGCTTTTTCCCTCTGCAGTGGGAGCCTCTGGAATTTTCTGTTCTTATTTTCCGCTTTCTGCAAGTTTTCGCCCGTGATTAGGGCATGAAAAAGCACCTCGTGAGAGATGCTTTGAAAATATTTTTGCTATGCCATTGTTACTTGCTCATACCTTTTCGACAGACACGATGTCCGGCATTTCGATCATAACATAGCGGTCGCCGACATCAAGTTCCAACTCGTCTTTTTTTGATTCAGTGTCAAGTTCATCTTCAAATCCAGTGATGACACCAATAAAAGACTGTGCATCAGCAGTTGTGATTTTCACTTTTGTTTCAAAATCGAAATACGGAGCAAAATCTTTCATTACCATATCATTTCACTCTTTATAGATTTTATTCCCAACCGCATCCCCTGTTACGCCTATTATATCACTGCTGCCCCAATCTGTCAACAAGGGCGTAGAATTCGCCGGACACTTTCACAAGGGTTCTGTGCTGGGTAGTCGCTGTCAGCTCTTTCTGCTCTATCACAGCCGGAACTTCTTGGAAATCTCCGTATACGCCCCGATCTCGTCCTTATGGTGAATCAAGGTCAGATAGATCTCCTGCTGCTTGGTGTCGATGGCATACTGGATATACTTGTCCACGTTTTTCTTGGTGATTAAATCCGTCTTTTCCAGAAGTACCTGAATCAGCTCCAGATTGCCGCTGTCGATCAGTGATTTTACGCCTTTGGTGAGCATTTTTTTCACATACGCTTTGGCATCTGCACTGTCGTACCAGTCAACCAGTTTTACAGCAAGCTGAATTTTCAGATCCAGCGGTATCTTTACTTCTGAATCCAGTTTTCCAGTCTGAAGTATTTTTCTCGCTGCAATAATGTCTTTTCCAGTTCCCTCGTAGCTACCAACCACAAAATACTTTTCATCGGATACAGCTATTTTAATGTTTTGACAGCCATAAAACACATATTTCCCAATCCAGGTCACTCTGTTCGGAATGGTGATGCTGGTCAGGCTTGTACAGTCCTTAAACGCACGGTCTCCAATTTTGGTCACGCTGTCCGGAATCGTGATGCTGGACACTCATAAAACGCATCACATCCAATACTGGTCACGCTATTGGGAATCGTGATGCTAGTCAAACTTGTACAGTAACTAAACGTACTGTCTCCAATCTTGGTTACGCTGTCCGGAATGGTGATGTTAGTCAGGTTTGTACAACCTTCAAACGCCCAATCTCCAATCCTGGTCACGCTGTTCGGAATCGTGATGCTGGTCAGGCTTGTACACCAACAAAACGCATCTTCTTCAATCCTGGTCACGCTGTCCGGAATCGTGATGCTGGTCAGACTTTTACAGTCATAAAACGCATATCCCCCAATACTGGTCACACCGTCCGGAAGCACAGCCTTTTTGCCTGTACCAGTATACTTTATCAGCACACCATCTTTAATCTGAAAATCACTATTATTGCTCATTTTGGAAACGTCTCCTAAAATATTTTTATCATTACAAATTCATTACTACTATTATACACTTTCTTGTGACTAAAATCAAGAATTATTTTGAAATTTGCTGAAAAATGCCGTTGATCGTATGCTGTGAATTGCTTTTCGGTCATACATTGTCAGTTGGTTCTGTTCCAATCAGCGGAACTTCTACCACCGGTTCTTCAAACCAATTCACACCGGTCCGAAAACGTAATGTTGTGAAATCTCCGGTCATTTCATTTCTATAGATCGCATTGTCAAAATCATCGTACATAACATTTACAAAGTGCATCTGGAGCAATGCGTCTTTGTCGAACTGCTGCAGGAATTCCAGAGAATCATAAAAATCTTCCCGCACGAAAGTAATCGTATCTTTTGTGAAATTATACATAGATGCACGAACTTCTATACGAATCTGATCCTCTTCATGATACTCAAACTGGTCGAAAGGAACACAGCGTTTTTGCGGATCCGGCTCACGATCGCCCAAAAATATACCCGAATCCAATATAAAGTACTCTTCTTTCCCTCTTATGTAACACAGTTCTTCGATAAAACTGTCCGGGTTTTTACCTTTGAGGATTTTGATTGTTTTTTCATCAAACACCCATGAACAGCTGTAATATTTTATCATATGTGCAAGCACGTTTTCCTTTTTCTCTTGAAAAAGCTCCATCCAGCCTTTTAGTTTCATGGTAATTTCTGCCGTAAAAGCATCATCGACACCCCATTCTGTTTTTCCGTTGTATTCCGAAAGCGGAAGCTTTTGAGAGCTTACTGCACCACACGACCAGCAGAAACTGCTAAGATCAGCACTGCCGGACATCAGGGCGTAAGAGCCATTGTGAAGTGCTTCGATTTTTCTTAAAATGCCACTGATCTAAAAAGTCAACCATCTGCACAGACAGCTGTATCCCGACTTCAGATGATACTCTGTGTAGTCCGGTTGCACATCCTCAGAAAATTCACTCCACACAACATCTTCCTGTGAAACCGCATTCTTCTCCTCAGCATCTTGAAACAGTTCCCGCAGCTGCCGCAAAATTGCCTGTGCTTCTGGTGTGTTGGTGTAAATTCGAGCAATTGCCCGAAACAATCCTAATTGAGCCATTTGAATTTCCTCCTGTTAAAACGAGCTTTGTTTCTTTTGATATGGATATTATACTATTTCAGCTTTTCAAATTTGATACAACTAGAAATTTTTCTGAAAAATTTTTTCATAGGCAATACCGCACAAAGATTGTGCGACAGATGCGTCGTCAAATTTTTCGTCAGATGAAACAAAAAGCGGAGTGAATACTGGATGTATTCACGAGCATTTTTGTGAAATATGACGGGAAATTTGCAAGCAGATGGCGTGCAAAGTCGCCGGACGCTCTTTGTGTGGCATTGCCTTTGGGTGCATTTTTGCCCACAAAAAAACGTTTACGCAAACAGAAAACCGGTTCAGTGGAAAATCTGAGCCGGCTTTTTTGCTTTTGAACACGTTCCAAAGAACGATTACTTTTTGAAATCCACATTGTTTTGTAACCGCCAACCATTTCCAGCCCTGTCCAAAAGAGATAAAACGAGGTATAATGACTCCAAAAGGGAATAACCCGAAGGAGTTGAGGGAATGGCAACGATCAAGCAGTTAAAAAACGAGCTGAGGCATAAACGATGGGCGGAAGAGATAGCCGAGTGCCAGAACAGCGGAACGAAAATAAGCGAATGGTGTCAGATAAAGGGTATCAGCTGCAATACATATTACAGGCGGCTTCGAATAGTAAGGAATGAATTCCTTGAGCGCTCAGAATCACCGCTGCGGGAAATAGTACCGCTGAGTATAGCGATAACACCGACAACAAAAGAAGAGCCTATTGCAGCAGAAAAATCACTTGATCACAAAAGCGAAAAGATCTTCATTCGTAAAAACGGAATGGAAATAGAACTTCCGCAAAGCACAGAAGAACATACGCTGCTCGCACTGCTGAGAGCATTACAGCAATGCTGAAGGAATTATCTGCTGAAAATATCTACATCGTCTGCGGACATACGGATATGAGAAAGTCCATTGACGGACTTACAGCCATCGTCCAGCAGCAGTACAAGCTTGATCTTTTTTCAAGCAGTGCATTTCTGTTCTGCGGAAGGCGCAGGGACCGTCTTAAGGTGCTGCTGTGGGAAGCAGACGGATTTATTCTGCCGTACAAACGGCTTGAAAACGGAAAATTCAACTGGCCCCGAAGTGAGCAGGAAGTCCGTAACCTGACCCGTGAGCAATACATATGGCTTATGCAGGGCTTGTCAGTAGACCAGCCCAAGGCTATCAAAAAAGTAGAAGGCGGAGTTGACATCTGCTGAGTTTTGCACAGTGGAAACGCACATAAATGTGGAGTATATTTCTCTTTTGAAATATGAAGCGGCAATGCAGAATTAGAATCAGAAAAAACTAAACTTGAAAAGAAAATAGAAAAAAAAGACCTCCGTATCGAACACCTGACTGAGCTTGTGCTGAAACGTAATAAAATGCTGTTCGGACAGAAAAGTGAAAAGGCAAAATTCATAAACGACGGACAGCTTGCATTTGAAGGGATATTCAATGAAGCTGAGGCTGAGGCGGCTGAGCCGGCTGAGCCGACCATAGAAAAGGTCACAAGGAAGTCAAATAAAACAGGACAGCACCGCGGCAGAAAAGAGATAAGAGCAGACCTTGAAACAAAGAAGATAGTATATGAACTGTCCGAAGATCAGCGTATCTGTGAAGAGTGCGGAGATACACTTGTTCCGTATTCCGAAGAATGTATCACAACGAGGATAGCTGTTATCCCCGAAAAGGTCTACAAGATAGAATACTACCGCAAGGTCTACAAGTGCAGGAACTGCGACAAAAGTGGTATCAAGTCAAATATTGTAAAGGCAAAAAACCAAATGCCTGCCTGCATAATCGAAAAGGGACTTCCCGATGCAAGTCTTGTCGCAGATATTATGCAGAGAAAGTATCAGCTTGGTGAGCCGCTGTACCGTCAGGAAAAATACTGGGAGTTTCAGGGAATATATCTTAAGCCGCACTTCAATGGCAAACTGGATCATCAGGGGTGCGGAATGGTTTAGACCTGTTATTGATATGCTCTGGAAGTACGCATATCTTGAGCCTGTACTAAATGCAGACGAGACTTCAACAAGAGTCCTGAAAAAAGACGGGAAGCCCACAAAGAAAAAAGGACAGATGTGGATAGTCTGCACAGGTGCGTCCGCTTCAAAAAAGAACATACCGTGACAGCAGAGGCAAAATAGTCGCAGAGGAGCTTCTGAGCGGCTACACGGGAGTTGTGCAGGCAGACGGACTCCAGTCCTACGGCAGCGGAAATTATGAGAATGCAGGCTGCTGGGCGCATGCACGCCGAAAATTTGTGGATAGTATCCCCGAAGGAGACACTGCCTGTCCTTCGGCACAGATAGTTGCCCTGATTGATAAGGTGGCAGAATTTGAACGGGAGGCTAAAAAGGCTGGATATACTGGAGAGAAGATACTTGAAATGCGGCAGAAAAAGATAATGCCTCTGCTGGATCAGGTATATGAGATAATTGAAAATCTTCGACCGGGTAAAGGCACTCATCTTTACACGGCGGTCACTTATGCCCGAAATCAGAAAGACAAGTTGTATTTGTTCCTGAGCAATGCAGAGGTTGAAATGACCAACAATCTTGCAGAGAGAACGGTCAAGCCCTATGTCATCAACCGCAAGAATTTCCTGTTCAGCGATACAGAAAAAGGTGCAGATGCAAGTGCAGCAGTTATGAGCATCATAGAAACGGCTAAGAGAAACAAACTTGATGTTTACGGCTATTTACTGCATCTTCTGACAGTTCTCCCTGAATGGGGAGATGCACCCACAGACGAACAGATAAAAAGCGTTATGCCATGGAGTATGGCTCTGCCTGCTTATTGCAAACAAACATACAGTGAGATACAGTAAGCGTTACAGTGTGCATACAGTTTGAGTTAAGGGTGACAATTAATGGAACATCACGATCTCGATATTGATCCGATTCCCAAAGAATCCAAACCACTATTCATCAACGAGCCCTGGCTGATTGACAGGTCTCTTCAATGGATCCGGGAAACCGGTTATGATCCAACTCCGTTACCGGACGATGATAATATCCGTGTGTATTTGCCTATGGATATCTGCAAATCTGCAATTCTGCGCCGCTTGGCTGATGTTATTTCGCTCTACGGTCATGCAGCCGAAGCAAACGAAATGGATTTTTCTTATGATGTCAATTCTCTTATCTCACAGATAGATATATGATCAGGTGTGGTTTGTACGACATTGCCCAAAGCATGGCAGGCATAGCACTGAAGCTATTGATCTGGTAAAAGAATTTGTCCGGAGACTGGAGGATATTCCAATAGATGATGCTGTATTGTTCCCGTATGATACAATTGATGAATTGAAGAAAGAGTATCTCAGGATAGACTGCGATTGAGTATTCACATTCAGTTTGATAAATACAGTAACATACAGTTTTTGTTACAAAATGATACATGAGCCGAGCAAAATTCCCTCGGCTCATTTTTGATATGTGGCTTGGTTTGTTTGGCACTTACGTTGTTTTTGCTGGTTTTTGGGCATAAAAAAGCACCTCTAAATTGTATCAAAATAGAGGTGCAAGTATGGTGGAGGCGATGCTTACAGTGGTAAAATCACTTATTTGCAACCTTTCAAAATGGGAAAAGTCCGAAACTGCGTGGATTTCTTGTGCTTTCTACTTAATCGCTTTAACTGGGTTACGATGTTAATGGGTTTCACTTAGTTACGGTCATTCATTAGTTAGGCAAACCGAAAAGATCAATCCAGCAGTCCAACCACAACCTGTCGCTGTGTTCCGTCATCGGTACAGGTGATGACGGTGATTCTGTCATCGCCGAAATCATCAAGCACCCAGACGGCATCCGGATCGACGATTTTGCTTTCGGTCACAGTGTAATGATACACCTGCTTTTGCTTGTCATACAGCGTGATTTCCATGCCGATCTCCACATTTTTCAAGTTGTTGAAATATTCTTTGTACAGTGTGCTGCTGTGCCCGGCAATGCAGTAATTGCCCTTGCCAAAATCGCCGCTGTCCTTGAAATGCCCTGCCGCTTTGGCAAGCGTTTCATTGTCAGTTCCCTCTAAAATGGGGGCTTTGATGTTCAGATCTGCAATTTCCACAACTGGATTGTTTTTCATCAGCATTTGTTTTTGATAAAGTCGGTAGCACTTTCTCACACCGAAAAATCCAAGGATGCTGACACCAATCAAAATTGCAATCAGTCCTGAGAGAAACATCCCCCACTGCTTTTGGGTCTTACTCATCCTCTTTACGCTTGCGGATACCAGATGCCTTCACCGCACCGAATCCGAATGCCATGAACAGTGCTGCACCCATGCACAGCAGCCAGTTTGTCATGGAGTTGTTTCCGGTCTGAGGCAGGTTAACTTCTGCGTTGGAGGAATCCGTACCGGTGCCGGTTTTCGGATCAACGGTGTAAACGTCCAGCACATTGCCGTTTTCGTCGGTCAGCGTGATCTCATATGCATTCTCCGAGCGTGCAGTGATTTCTGCATTTACGGCGATCACTCCCGTTTTTTTCAGATAATCGTTGAGTGCCCAACTGCAAAGATCTTCGTCCGCAATATTGGTCACGCTTGTGGTAGTTGCTGTTGTGATCGTGGTTGCCGATGTTGCGGCGGTGGATTCTGTGCTGGAAGCACTGGTGGTCATAGTTGTTTCACTTGCGGTAGTGCTTTCCTTTGTTGTTGTGGTTGTTTGAGTTGCGGAAGTCGTTCCGTTTGTAGTAGCGGTAGTTGCCTTGGTCGCAGAAGTTGTTCCAGTTGTTGCGATTGTTTCATTTGTAGTAACAGTGCTTGCCTTGGTTGCTACAGTTGTTTCGTTTGTAGTAGTTTCCCCAGTTGTTGCACTTGTTTCGCTTGTGGTAGTAGTTTCTTCGGCTGTTGCAGTTGTTCCGTTTGTAGTAGTAGTTCCCTCAGTTGTTGCAGTTGTTTCGTTTGTGGTAGTAGTTGCCTCAGTTGTTGCAGTTGTTTCGCTTGTGGTAGTAGTTGCCTCGGTTGTGGCAGTCGTTTCGCTTGTTGCAGTAATTGCCTCGGTTGTTGCAGTTGTTTCGTTTGTAGTGGTTTCTTCGGTTGTGACAGTTGTTTCGTTTGTGATAGTTGTTTCCTCAGTTGTTGCAGTTGTTTCGTTTGTGGTAGTAGTTCCCTCGGTTGTTGCGGTTGTTTCGTTTTTGGTAGTAGTTTCTTCAGTCGTTCCGCTGGTGGCAGTTGTTGCCTTGGTCGTGGAAGTCGTTTCGTTTGTAGTTGTTGTCGTAGTAGTTGTGGTGGTCTGTGCATTTACCACAACCGTGCCGGTTACAACGTTATAGTTTTCGCTGTCCTCCGGGGTGAACTCCCACGTCAAGGTGTTTTCACCGGCGATCAGTTTCTTGAGCTTGCTGACGATCTTTGCCGCACCCTTGGTGTTGTTTCCGCTGAGAATCAGCTTCAGCTCGCTCACCAGATCGCCCTCGGTGTGGGTGTCGCCGTCTACGGTCACTTTCACTGTCGGATCAGCCTTTGCCACCAGGAAATTCAAAGTCAGGTCTGCGGTATTGCCGTTTTTCGCGGTAAATGTAAAGGTCACTTCCCTGCTGTCCGTGTACGCCTTTGCAGGCTTGCCGGAAAGCTTATTGCCGTCCAGCTGCATGCCGTCCAGCATGGTGGAACCAGTTGCAACCTTCACGGAAACGCCGCCCACTGCATCGGCATTTTTCACGTAATCCTGCAGGTCGATCTCTTCCATGTCCTGACCGTAAACGCACTTGATCTGCGTGGTTGCTGTGGCAACCTGAACCAGAACAGGTTTCACCGTTGCCGACAGTTCCACCTCTTTGGCAGCTTCTGCATCGGTTTCGTCAGACAGGAAATGCTTTTTGCAGTTCTCGCAGGTCCAGTACTCCACGTTTCCGGCTTCGGTGTAAGTCGCATCCTTGGCATCGGTTTTCACGAGAGAATGACGATACTTTACTTTTTCAGATGCATCTTCGAAAGCGTCTTTTGTCAGCGTAGAATCGCAGGGGACCGTAATTTCGGTCAAATTGCCGCAGCCAGAAAATGTATAAGTTCCAATGCTTGTGACACTCTTTGGAATGCTGATGCTAGTTAAGCCAGTGCAGTTGTAAAACGCAAAATTTCCGATGCTTGTGACACTACCTGGAATCGTGATGCCTGTTAAGCTGCTGCAACCGGAAAACGCACCATTTCCGATGCTTGTGACACTACCTGGAATCGTGATGTCTGTCAAACTTCTGCAATCGGAAAACGCAGAATCTCCGATGCTCGTAACGTCCTCTTCAATCACAACTTTTTTTATGTTGCTATTGTCGCATGCAGGGCTATCGTAAGAGTAATCCTTCATCGCCCCTGAGCCGCTGATGGTCATTGTGCCGTCGGCGGTGAGTGTCCAGGTCAGGTCGCCTTCGTTCCAGTAGGTTCCGATTATGCTTTCGTCTACGCCGAGGTTTCCGCTCGTCAGCTTAGAGCCGTTTTCAAGAAACACCTCGGTCAGCTTGTAGCAACTGAAAAACACAAACTCTCCGATGCTTGTGACACCTTCTGGAATTTCGATACTGGTTAAGCCGGTGCACCACTCAAACGCAGAATCTCCGATGCTTGTGACACTACCTGGAATCGTGATGTCTGTCAAGCTTCTACAACCAGAAAACGCATATTCTCCGATACTTGTAACGCCATCTTCAATCACAACTTTTTTTATGTTCTCATTGTCGTATGCAGGGCTATAATAAGTATTGTAATCCTCCTTCATCGCCCCTTTGCCGCTGATGGTCATTGTGCCGTCGGCGGTGAGTGTCCAGGTCAGATTGTCTTCGTTCCAGTAGGTTGCGATTTTGCTTGCATCTACGCCGAGTTGTCCGCTTGTCAGCGTAGAGCCGTTTTCAAGAAGCACCTCGGTCAAAACAGTACAGCCGCCAAACACATTGCTTCCGATGCTTGTGACACTCTTTGGAATGGTGATGCTGGTTAAGCCAGTGCAATACTTAAACATACCATTTCCGATACTGGTGACACTTTTTGGAATGGTGATGCTGGTTAAGCCGGTGCAATTGTAAAATGCATAATTTCCGATGCTTGTGACACTCTCCGGAATCGTGATGCTTGCTAAACTACTGCAATCAGAAAACGCACTCATTCCGATGCTTGTGACACTACCTGGAATCGTGATGTTGGTCAAGCTGCTGCAATGCTCAAACGTATTATTTCCGATGCTTATGACGCTTTCCGGAATTTCAATGCTTGTTAAACTGCTGCAATACTGAAACGCATTCTTTCCGATGCTTGTGACACCACTCGGAATTTCGATGCTTGTTAAACTGCTGCAATAGAAAAACGCAAAATCTCCGATGCTTGTAACGCCGTCTTCAATCACAACTTTTTTTACGTTGTCTTTCTTTTGGGTTGCAGGGCTATCGTCAGTAATATAATTCTTCATCGCTCCTGAGCCGCTGATGGTCATTGTGCCGTCAGCGGTGAGTGTCCAGGTCAGGTTGTCTTCTTTCCATGTCTGCGATCCCGATTCTGTCCCTTCACCTGTTTCCTCCGCACTCGCCGTGATCCCCCACGAGATATTTTGCAGGGTATCGGTCGGGAAGTACAGCAGCGTTCCCGCCGCCATGACTGCTGCAGACGAAAGAGCAGCCAGCCGTTTCCATTGTTTCTTCATAATACGCCTCCTTTGTTTTCGAATATATTACATATTCTTGATAGATCTATTATAACATGATCAGGTATTCTTTGTCAAGAAAAACGGAGGATTTTTTGCGATTTTGCACAAATTTTGGAAGTTGGAGAGGAGAGAGTTTTTCTGTTGTTTCGTTCTGTGTCTGTTTTTGAAGTGGCTGCCTTGTTGAAAAAAGGAAGCCCGATATACCGCAAAACTGCGATATATCGGGCTTTTCACACTTTTTCAGAGTACGTATTTTCAATGTGTACTGCTGTTTCCGCTTTCCTTGAAATGTCCTGCTGCTTTGAAAAGGGGTTCATTTCAGAACTGCAATCAGTCCTGAGAGAAACATCCCCCACTGCTTTTGGGTCTTACTCATCCTCTTTACGCTTGAAGATACCCGATGCCTTCACCGCACCGAATCCGAATGCCATGAACAGTGCTGCACCCACGCACAGCAGCCAGTTTGTCATGGAATTGTTTCCAGTCTGAGGCAGGTTAACTTCTGCGTTGGAGGAATCTGTTCCAGTACCGGTTTTCGGATCAACGGTGTAAACGTCCAGCACATTGCCGTTTAAGTCGGTCAGCGTGATCTCATATGCATTCTCCGAGCGTGCAGTGATTTCTGCATTTACGGCGATCACTCCCGTTTTTTTCAGATAATCGTTGAGTGCCCAACTGCAAAGATCTTCGTCCGCAATGTTTGTCACGCTTGTGGTGGAAGATGTTGTAGTCAAAGTGGAAGTTTCCGTGCTGAGTGTAGAAGTTTCTGTGCCAGATTCTGTTGCAGAAGTCGTTCCGCTGGTGGTAGTCGTTGTTGCCTTAGTCGCAGAAGTTGTTCCGCTTGTGGTAGTCGTCGTTGCCTTAGTCGCAGAAGTTGTTCCGCTGGTGGTAGTTGTTGTTGCCTTAGTCGCAGAAGTTGTTCCGCTTGTGGTAGTTGTTGTTGCCTTAGTCGCAGAAGTTGTTCCGCTGGTGGTAGTCGTTGTTGCCTTAGTCGCGGAAGTCGTTCCGCTGGTGGTAGTCGTTGTTGCCTTAGTCGCAGAAGTTGTTCCGCTTGTGGTAGTCGTTGTTGCCTTAGTCGCAGAAGTTGTTCCGCTGGTGGTAGTCGTTGTTGCCTTAGTCGCAGAAGTCGTTCCGCTGGTAGTAGTTGTTGTTGCCTTAGTCGCAGAAGTCGTTCCGCTGGTGGTAGTCATTGTTGCCTTAGTCGCAGAAGTTGTTCCGCTGGTGGCGGTTGTTGCCTTTGTTGTGGCAGTCGTTTCGTTTGTAGTAGTCGTCGTTGTCGTAGTAGTTGTAGTGGTCGTTGTTGTGGTAGTTGTTGTCTGTGCATTTACCACGACCGTGCCGGTTACGACATTATAGTTCTCGCCGTCCTCCGGCGTAAACTTCCACGTCAGGGTATTTTCACCGGCAGTCAGTGCTTTGATCTCGCTGATAATTTCCGCCAGACCCTTGGTGTTGTTTCCGCTGAGAATCAGCTTCAGCTCGCTCACAAGGTCACCCTCGGTGTGGGAATCGCCGTCCACGGTAACTTCTACCGTCGGGTCAGCCTTGGCGATCTGGAACGTCAGTTTGATCTTCGCCGTTTCGCCGTTTTTCGCCGTGACAATAACCGTAGTCTTAACGCTGTCTGCTGCCTTTGCCGGTGTGCCGGAAAGTGTTCCGTCTGTGGAAAGTTCCAGACCCTCCGGCAGCTGGCTTGCATCGTCAACCTTGAATGTCAGCTTGCCCAGATCGGCAGCGTTTTCCACATAGCTGTTCAGATCGACCTCGGTCATCGCCTTTTTGTAAGTCAGTTCCAGCTTGTCCACATCAGCAGAAACGGTGATCTTCACTGCCTCTTTTTTCACAGTGAGCACCGCATCGCCGGTCATGAGATAAATATCTTCAGTGAGCTCGGTCTCGCCGTCAAAGTAGCGGTAAGTATACGCCTTATCCGTCGATTTTTCCAGCATTACTTCATCCGCAGCGTTGTAATAGAGTTCCTTGGTATCGGCATCATCGCCAAAAGTTTCGTCATAGGTCAGTGTCAGCCGAACGACTGCCCTTGCCTGCTCGTTGAGGGTCGGGATCTCGTCCTCGCCGATGGTCTGGTGGAAGTTCAGCAAATAAGCGACTTCACCATTTGTGAACTGGTCGGCGGTTTTGCTTATGCCGTCGTCATTTGTGAAAGTCGTACCCTCTGCCGCACAGGTGTCGAGGTAGTAACTGTTTTTGACGATGCCATTGTTACTGCTATCAATATAGTTATCGCCGCACACACCGCCAATATAGTTTCCAGTACCAGAAATTGTTCCGGTGTTGTAGCAGTTTTCGAGCGTGCCGCAATTGTAACCACACACACCGCCAGCAGTATCCACACCAGAAACCGTTCCAGTATTATAACAGTTTTTGATTATTTTTTCATTATCACCGCACACACCACCGACAGTGTTTTCACTCTTAAAATAAGAGTTCACTATGCCAACATTTTGAATGATACCACGGTTATATTCAAACAAACCAGCATAGCTTCTGCTGTTAGCATCGCAATACAGACCGCTGATCGTATGTCCCTGTCCATCGAATGTGCCAGTGTAACGGCCATATGGAAATCTTCCGATCGGCGTCCAAATTCTCCAACTATTTGCACTGACGCCATCATATCCAGAAAGATCGCCCTCATTGATTACGATATCTTTTTTCAGAACAGCACTTGCATTTATATTCGGATAGTCATCAAAAGAACTGCCTGTGGTATTCACAAATGCCGCAAACCAGTACAGCTGACCAGCATTGGAGATCTCGTAGTTTCCAGTTGTCTCGTTCAGCGTTGCAGGCTGGTAGTGGGTGCTGTCCTTTTTGCAGAAACCGTTTTCGTCGAAGTCGTGAATTTTACCTTCTGCAATAGAATCAGCGTTGTTGGTATAGCTTGTACCCCCTGTTTTGCAATCCTCTCCGGTATAGACTACGCCATGAGTGTTGTCCAGAACCGGAAGAGCGTCTGCGTTCTCGCCGCTTAGATTCTGGTAGAAGTGTACCGTGTCGCCCTCGGACTTGCTGCCGTTCAGCAGATATGCGACTTCACCGCTCTTGAACTGTTCTGCGGTTTTGCCGCCATTTTCATCTTCTGTGTCTGCGAGGTAGTAGCAATTTTTGATTGGCCCAAAATTGTATCCACATATACCGCTTATATCAGTATCTGAGTCAGTAGCAGTAACGGTTCCTATGTTATAACAGTTTGAAATTGGTGCATTACTACAACCACACACACCACCCACAGAAGATACTTGGCCGGTAGCGGTAACAGTTCCTGTGTTATAACAGTTTGTGACTGTGCCACCATTATTATATCCACATATACCGCCTATAGCAGCAGATGACTCAATAGCGGTAAGATTCCCTGCATTATAACAGTTTGTGATTGTGCCGTCATTGCGTCCACACACACCGCCCACAAAATCATTCCCTTTGAAATAGGAATCAACAACTCCAACATTTTTTATGTTGCCATCGGCTTCTGAACTTCCGAATAATCCAATACGTGTTGAATTACCATTAAAATACAAACCACTTACGGTTTTATTATTTCCGTCAAACGTTCCTGAATACCCTGTTATATTATTTCCCATACAATCTGCAATCGGTGTCCAGCTTATAAAATCACTTCCATTGGAAACGTTGTTCTTTGCATCGTATTGTAAGGAATCAAGAAGATTTTCATTTACTGTGATGTTGGCTGTCAGAATTGCATTGGCTAATGTATTTTGTTTAACTCCATCAAGAGTGCCGTTTACAAGTCCTGCAAACCAGTAAAGCTGACCTGCGTTTGAAATTTCATAATAGCCATTTGAATTTTGCTTTGCTTCTTCTTTTGTTCCGCATTTTGTGCAAATACCGTTTTCAAACGAATGTTCAACTACTATGTTTTCATTTGTGTTACTGTACACTTCTTCTGTATCTGTTACACCGCAACCCGTTTTTTCAACTTTGTAAACTTTCTGTCCGCCTAAAACAGGTATTTCATCTGTGCCAATTTTCTGTCCAAAAGCATCTCCAAGAAGAAAAGCAACTTCACCGCTTGCAAATTGTTCTGTTGTTTTGCCTTCAACTTTTTCAATAGTATTAGTATCAGATGTATTCCCAATTGCATCACCTGTAAAAACTGTTTTGTCATAATAACAATTTTCAACAGATGAATTACGAATACTTCCGCAAATTCCGCCAACTTCACTTCCTGCACTTATTTTTCCGCTATTGAAACAATTTATAACATTTAAACTATCAAATATTCCACAAATACCACCAGCTGCATTAATTCCAATTACTGTTGCAGTACTATAACATTCTGATATTGTTCCTCCAAATCCCACGCCACATATTCCGCCGACATTTTCACTACCTTCGAAGTATGAATTTACGACACCAACTTTTTTGATAGTTGCACCTTCAGTAATTTCAAATAAACCGATAAATACTTTATTATCATCATTAAAATAAAGACCGCTAATTTTATGATTCTGTCCGTCAAAAGTTCCGCTGTAACTATTTATAGGTGTCCATTTTCTCCAGCTGTTTTCAGAAATTCCATCATAACCCGAAAGGTCACCCTCATTAACAACAATATCAGCTGTTAAAATCGCATTCGCAGATTTTTCGCCCGCATTTACTTTTGCCGCAAACCAGTAAAGCTGACCTGCGTTTTCGATCTCGTAGTTTCCGGTTTCGCTGTTCAGCGTTGCCGGCTGGTAGTGGGTGCTGTTTTTCTTGCAGAAACCGTTTTCGTCGAAGTCGTGCGGTATATCTGCTGTTTCGGTGTTGGTGTAATACGTCTTGTCGGTGCAGCCAGCATAGGAATAGACCACACCGTGGGTGTTGTCAAAAGTCGGAAAAGCGTCATCGCCGATCGTCTGATAAAAATGAATGTCGGATTGATCGCCGTTCAGCAGATATGCGACTTCACCGCTGGCGAATTGGTCGGCGGTTTTGCCGCCATTTTCATCTTCTGTGTTTGCAAGGTAATAGCAATTTTTGATTGACCCAAAATAGTATCCACATATACCGCTTATATTAGTATCTGAGCTAGTAGCAGTAACAGTTCCTATGTTATAACAGTTTGAAATTGGTGCAGTACTACAACCACACACACCACCCACAGAAAATACTTGGCCGGTAGCAGTAACAGTTCCTGTGTTATAACAGTTTGCGATTGTGCCACTATTATTATATCCACATATACCGCCTATATGAGCAGATGACTCAATAGCGGTAAGATTCCCTGCATTATAACAGTTTGTGATTGTGCCAGCATTTTTTCCGCACACACCGCCCACAGAATCATTCCCTTTGAAATAGGAATCAACGACTCCAACATTTTTTATGTTGCCATCGGATTCTGAACTTCCGAATAATCCAATACATGTTGAATCACCATTAAAGTACAAACCACTTACGGTTTTATTATTTCCGTCAAACGTTCCTGAATACTGTGTTGTACGATTTCCCATCCAATCTGCAATCGGAGTCCAGCTTATAAAATCACTTCCATTGGAAACGTTGTTCTTTGCATCGTATTGTAAGGAATCAAGAAGATTTTCATTTACTGTGATGTTGGTTGTCAGAATTGCATTGGCTAATGTGTTTTGTTTAACTCCATCAAGAGTGCCGTTTACAATTCCTGCAAACCAGTAAAGCTGACCTGCATTGCTGATTTCGTAAACAGTCTCTTTCATGCCGTCATCGTCAATGTCATATTTGTCAGTTGTTTCAGTGGCAGGCTGATATACGGTTGCATTGCATTTCGGGCAGTTTCCGAAACCGTTGGTGTTCCCTGTATCGTAGCTGTGTTCATGGGTGGACGTGTCCTCCTCCGCACTCGCCAACAGCACGCTGCCGGAAAATGAACCGATGCCCACAGACGAGATGCCCGTCACAAGTGCCGCCGCAAGGCTCAGCACTCGCCGGGATAGTTTCTTTTGAAATCGCATAAACTTCCTCCTTTTTGTTTTCGAATATATTACATATTCTTGATAGATCTATTATAACATGATCAGGTATTCTTTGTCAAGAAAAAAGGAGGTTTTTTTGAGATTTCGTTCATTTTTTGGGAAGTTGGAGAGGAGGTGTTGTTTCGTTCTGTGTCTGTTTTGAAGTGGCTCTATTGCAAGGTCATTCTTACACCATCTATTTCAGACTAAAAAAATCTCAGCCATAAAAAATGACTGAGATTTTTTATCAAGTGTAGTTTAACAGAATCATAAACCTTATTCCGAGCAATTTTTCTCGTAGGTTTCCTGATCAATATCTGCAATCGCAAGTGCTTCTTCCAATGAAAAACCTTTTGCAAGCAGATTCTTGACAACTTTAATGGCATTTGAAATTTTGCCTTCTGCTTTACCTTCTGCTTTACCTTCTGACACACCTTTTGCAAAGCCATCATCATAAACGCCCTGGCTCAAATTGCACATATTCTCAACCTCCTTACGAACGCTTCTCAATGGAATGTGATAATCACTTTCCAGAATATCCAATGCAGCTTGACTCCTTCCAATCTCTGAATACAGATTCAAAAGAATATCCAGCATCCGAATCAGCCCATCATAGTTCTTATCTTTTGCACCTAAATTGATCATGATCAATGACATCAAATCATAGTGCTTCGGAATATCCGGCATTTCTCCAACCAAGTTTTCCGGCTTGAATCGATATTCTGTAATCGTATTTGCAAATTCAAGCGGTGCATGGGTACAAATCCAGATAGAGTATACTTTCTTCAATTGATCAAAATTCGAATTCTTGAATTCTACGTTATACTGCGAAGAAATCAATCTGCTGAGGTAGTAAATACCCCGTTTTTCCAGCGTGTATCCCGGACGATATTTGTTCTGAGATTCCAGATTGATAATCAATTCTGCTTCTTCCTGTGTAGGCAGTTTTACTTTGAATTTAATGTCATAGCTGCGAACGCCTTCTTTTTCAGAAATCGTTTCAGAACCTGCCACATCCATTTTAGGTAAGAAATCATCATCAACTGGAACTGTCCCGATCTCTGGCTTTCCTTCTAAACAGGCAACAATTTCCGGAATCGAACAGCCTTTGAATTCCCGGACAGTATACTTCAAAATATTCGCAATGACTTCCTTGTAAGACAGCAGTCGCTTTGCCGCTGTATCATAGGATTTCCGTAATTCATGAATATCTAGTTTCTGTTCCATCGGTGTCACCTGCCTTGTTCATTTTGCTCTGCCTTTATTATATCATATAATAGTGCATTTGTCTACTCTATTATATGAATTCCTTAGTAACGATTCTCTGCTTTATCCGAATTGACTGGATTTCAGAAAGTTGTTGGTAGATAATATAAACGTGAATCACATTATTTTTCTACCATTTTTTCTACCAGAATCACACGTTTTTTGATTTCTTTTTCTTGATTCCACTTTCGCATATTATATTCTATAATGTTGACCTTTGCGATTCTCCCTTGCCTTCGGGATTATCGCTTTTCTTTTTCCTACCGTCACTCTTTTGGGACGGCTTTTTGCTTGTTGCCTTTGACGTTCTGCCTGTGGTCTTTCTGGCAGAATTATCTGCATCAGAATTATCCTCAGACTTGCCACCGAGAACCCTTGCAATAGTTTCAGCCGAGCTGACTTTAGCGTTGTATTCCAAATGACTATAAAGGTTTGCTGTGATTGCAAAATTGCTATGACCAAGCCACTCCTGAATCGCCTTCATCGGAATATCATTCGCCAGTAACAAGCTCGCACAAGAATGACGAAGATCCTGGAAACGTAGATGTTTCAAACCGCTTTTAGTAACGATATAATGGAAGTGCTGCGTTACATAGCTTGGTGAGATCATATTACCAAGACTATCACGGCAAATAAATCCGTCAAACTCCTTGTTGTAGCTCTTGCCGCAAGTCTTTTTAAACTGAGCATCAGCTTTTTTCTTTTCAAGGAGCATTTCCTCAATGTGCGGTATCAGCGGAAGTGTACGCCTTGTAGAATTGGTTTTCAGCCTGGTTTCCACATAGAGTTTCATCTCACCGCTGTCATCGTAGTCGCTGACGATTTTCCTCTGGACAGTGATTGTCTTGTTCTTGAAGTCGATAGCATCCCACCTCAGACCAAGTATCTCACATCTTCTCAGGCCATAGTAAGCTGCAATATTGACAACAAGCTCAAGCTTATCGTCCTTGAATACTTCAAGCAGCTCCAGAAGTTCATCGCCATTATAAAAGGTAGCTTCATGTCTGTCAGCTCTCGGTACAACCAACTTGTCCATAGGGTGTTTCGGGATCAGCTCCATTTTAGCAGCATACGCAAATGCAGAGTGCAATGCGAGATAATACTGTTTCACAGAACTGCCTTTGCAGCCGTTGTCTAGTTTGTAGTTGAGAAAATTCTGAACGTGGTTGTGATTTACCTGTCCAAGCGTAAGTTCCGGATAGTTTTCGTTTATGTACTCCATGTATCTGTTGCTGATCTTGCGATAGCAAAGATGTGTTGTACGAGCCACGTTCGGTTTGATGTGTGTCAGCCACTCGGAAAAGAAATCTCCAAGCGACATCTCAGAAGCACCCTCATCGCTCATAACAGCATTCGGTACGGCACTTGCGGATTTCACAGCAATCTCACCCTCAGCGATGCTCTTGTCAAACTCTGCTTTGATAGCTTCCTCAGCTTCTTTCAGAGCTTTCTTTGAACACGTTTCAGGCAATTTTGTGTTAACCCATTTGCGCTTACGGTTTCCGCTGTGATCCTTGTAGTCAAATACTATATACCATTTCCCGTTTTTACGGGTTTTGATTGATTTGTAAGGCAGACTTGCTTTCATTCATATTCCTCCTTTGAGTTGAAAGCGGTAGAAGTCTGCTGTTGACTATTATATTATAGCGCAAAACCAAATATAATGCAATACAAACCAACCGCATTTCTGTATTTTCGGCATTTTACACCGGGAAATCCTCCGTGGGGCGTTGGCTTTTTTCGTGAAGCTCAACCACTGAGGCTTTCGTCACTCTGATGATGCGTCCAAGATCAAGCCGTGCAATCTTTCCCTGTTTTACCAAAGCGTAAGCATAATTACGGCTGATACCGAGCATTTCACACACCTGGGTAATCGTGACAATATCAGGATATTTCCTGAACGGTTTCCTTACGGATTTGCTTGCCATAACTTCACTCCTCTCTCAGGAAGAAGAAAAAGAAAACAAAATAGCGTTGATGTTTCATATTCAGTTTTCAAGATGCTGTAAGCACATCTGTCTGTCGGTTATTTTTATGCCCAAAGATTGATGTACTGTTGGCAGCTCCTACTCCAAGGGGTAGAAGCTCCCGACGGCACATCAGCCGTCGAAATAATATATAGGAGGCACGATACATGAAACACCGTGGGCAGTATTCGCCCTGTCGAAGAACGGATACTCCCGACAGCGTTTCCGCTGTCCTGCAAAAAAGAAGGAATATATTATCAGTAATTCTGCTCCATAAGAGGAAGAATGCCGTGAGCTTTCAGAAGCTCGTAGATGAACAGCCGTCCCTTCTACGTCCAACAAGTATGCAGCTTCGCATTAGGGTCGCCGTTTTCGTCTGATACAGTAAAAGTCTTGGACTTTACATATCCCATTCCTGCGTACTTCTGATACAGCAGCCACACCTGCCCCTGCTTATACTGAACTCCCTGTTCATGAAGCCATTTGTTCAGCCATACCGCCGACTTACCATAGTCCTTTGCGATAGTGCTGATCGGCATCAGACCCTCGGCACTCAGAACATAGTCGTAATAAGATGCTTTCGGGAGCATCTTTTTTATTCTCTCTGCCTGTTCGCTGTTTTCTTCGATGAGCTGAGTGTTTTCATGCTTGACAAGCTGCAACTGATGATTGGCAATAAGCAATGCTCTTGCGATGATCGCATCGGGACTGTTCCACTTCTTCTCGATTTCGAGGAAGTATTCACGGCATTTCTTACCGATTTCGGAGCGCTGAATCATGCACAACTCTTTTGCCATATCAATGGTGAGCTGATGGTCTTTTCTCTGCTTACCTGCACGTCCGTCAACCCTATTACTCAGAAACGAGTAATAGTCTCTGCCCTCTACAAATCCGTACTTGCACATTCTTTTGAACCAGTCGTTGTAGCGAGTGTCGATCATAAGTGCTGCATGAAGTTCCCGACCGCTTACGGTTGGCTTTTCATTGTCAAAGTTTACAGTTATCATTGTTTCCATTTATAACACCTCATTTTTATCACGAGCGTATGGGGAACGACGCAGCCGGAAAATGGACAAAACAGCTTTGTCGCTCCCTTAGCTCTCCTGAGAACACTATTGCGCCCTCTATAAGTCATTACCAAATTTTTTATGCCCATCGTTAAGTATCAAGCCTGATTTTGTAGCCATGCACAGTTTTCAAGTATGAACTTGCACTATGCCAGGTCATTTTGCCATTTTCTCGATCAGGAACTCAACTCCGAGTGTTACCCGACGGAATACCTCTACCTTTGAAACGTTATATTTTCTTGCAAGCACACCGTAACTTGCGTTCTCACATCTGATATAGTAGTCCATGACTGCTTCGTACCAGCTCTCATTCTTGATCCGCAGCTCGTCCAATGCCTGAGCAAGCCGAGGATTCTGAATGCCGCCCTGAGTCATAGTAGTGCTGTCAGTGGAAAGCAGATACTCAATATCATCAACGTGACCGTAGGTAAATGCTTCGTTCTGTTTCCGTTTCTTTTCCTCATACATCTCATGGCGGATAAGACTACGATATGCTTTTACTGTCTCATCGGTAACGCCTTCGACCTTTTCGATGTCATAGTATTCTTTCGGGAATTTCGGCTTGGATTTCATGTTTTTCTCCTTTCTGTCAGAGAAAAACGCATACCAATTAAACCAAGCGGTTGTCGAGTGTTTCTCTCTGACAATCCCAACTCAGCCTGGTGATCGTATTTTTGAGGTTACGGAACTGAGTAGCCGCGCGCAAGCATTCGTATCCTCATTTTATATTGTAAACCTTCTCAGCGAAAAAAGATATATCGCGCCGAGAAATGTTGCAATATCCAAAAGTAACAGGGTTTAATGTAAAAATAGCCTAAAGCACGTCAATATGCCTATGAAGGATACTCAAATCTCGCTGATTTCATCTTCTTACTGAGGTCTGATTATTTCTCGACAAGAAATGACCTATATAAATTTCGTTACTATTTACCATAGGCATTTGTTCCTAAAGCTGTCAGCGAGTCAAAACCGAATATAACCAGTGTCTGATTGCATTTAGCAACTGCATTTTCATCGCTCCTGCCGAGTTGCATATATCGGTTGATAATGTTGTTTTCTGTACAGCGCCTGTCAATACGCAATTCAGCAAGGCTAAATACTGCGTCGATCTGCGAGGGTTCAAGTCCGAATGCTATCATCAGAGCCAGCGTATACGGCTTTGAACGTCCATAGTCTGACAGGTATTTGTAAATGGTGTTGTAGCTTATTCCTGTCCTCTCTGCAAGAACTGTTGGTGTCAACCCCTTGAAATTCATCAAGTTGGTCAGATAACTGCCGAAGGTATCTTCGTCACCGGGAAGAAAGTTGCCAATGTTCAGGTCGATGAACATTCTGATCATGTTCTCATCGTTCTCCCATTCTTTGAGGAACTCATGACGGACATCTATGATCCTGACCATATTGATCAAATCACTATGTTCAATTTTGTGGATCACAGATATTCCTCCCTTCATAACAAAAAAGAACGGAGATGAAAACAGTTCATGCTGCTCTCATACTCCGTTCTATGAAGTGACAATGTCCTTCGGTGCGGTCAGTATCATGTTTATTATCCTTTGGATTTATTTGTGCGTGTAGCTTTAAGAGTGTTCCAGTCAACGATAAACGCTCTGGTACATTTAGGACAGATACATGAGTTGCGAAGATCGCCTTTATTATCTGCCCGTATTTCGCCCTTGTTGCACCACGGACATTTTACAATGTATCTCATTTTCATGAAAGCTCTCCTTCTGTACACAGATATTGTGTACGATGTTATTAAAATAATAATGGATGTCTCCACCCATTATTATGATTTCAAACACCTTAGTCTTTGGAGAGCAAGCCGTAAGCATAAAGATTATTCCTGACCGCATAATCCGGAACAAGGAATGTTTCAGCAAGATCGCTGATCAATGCTGCTTCTGCTTCTGGATGTTCACCAATAGTGATTCTTTCGTCCTTAAAGCCGTAAGCATCCATAAGTCTGATAGACTGAGTCAGGAATGCACTTGTGGGCATCAGTATAGCATTTGCTATACAGTCAGCCTTTATCTCTGACCATGCATCGGCATCGGTATCAATGTAGTGACTTATCTTTTCAGCATCCATATAGTCGGTACGCATTTCAAAAGTTTTACAACAGGAGTAATTGGGACGAACCGGGTCTGCAAGCTCCCTGTTGATGATCCAGTGTCCAGCCTCATGCGCCAGAACGAAGCGCCATTCAGGTGAATCAACCTGTATGTCCTGATTCAGAATGACTGTACCAGGGTCAACTGAAATCGGACGATCACTTTTAATATGAAAGTATACACCCGGAGAATAGTATATGAAAGCCTTGATATAAGGTAAATCCACAATGTCACTCAGAATCTCAAGGTGCAAAAAATTGTCTACAAAATCCTTGATGTCAACCGAACCGGGAGGAATCTGCAATCCTCCAAAGTATTCAAGAAGATACTTCATAGTAATGGGGCAGCTATTAAGGCCGCCCCACATGACGGCGCTTCGAGGTTTCCCAGTGTCTGGCTTTGTCATAAAAAACAATCCTTTCATATTTTCTTTTCTGCTTGAACAGGGTCAAAAAAACACCTGACACTTTATCAATGGTATCATTGACGGTGTACAGGTGCTACATCGTCGGCAATTTAGCCGAGAAGTATATGAGTAGAATTTTGACAAATGTATCAGAGGGTAGATGATTTCAAAGCCTGAAGATGAATTATAAACTTTTGCCATTCTTCATCAGGAATATTTTTTTCATCTGCGAGCCTAAGAGCTAATCGTGCTGATGGAGTCTTTGATAAGTAGGCTTGAATATCTATGTACTGTCCTTTTGATACCTCAGCCATAGCCCTAAACGCAAGAATCTCATCTTCCTTGACACTTAGTTCTCTTATCAGATTTTCCATGTAGTCGATTCCTTTAGTATTACTTGTTGGTGCAACTCTTAGTCCGCGCTCGATATCGCTCAAGTAAATTGGTGACATTTGAACTGCCTTTGCCAGATCACGAACCGATCTCCCAAGTTCCTCTCGTCTTGCTCGGATGCATTTGCCGAAAGTATACTTATCATACTCGTTCGACTTAATTTCATTAAATTTCATAGTGATATCCGATTTTCCTTTCTAATTAATGGCTCAGCGACGTAATAGAGGTAAAGCAAAACTGCCCGTCGCTTCTCGCAAAGCTAATATAACTTTGTAGCGTCTCCCTCAGCACATATCCGTTTGAAAATAGTAGTAAACACCTCGCCGCATGGTGGGATATCCTAATAACCATGAAAGCAGAGATAGCTAAGTTCTGATAAAGCATTATTCATGCTGTACACAAATCTTGTTTACGGGTTTATTGTACTCCGAGAACTTGAAAAAGTCAAGACTTTTCCTGATTTTTCTTTCTATAATTCTGAATTTCGGCAGGTTGGCTAAAATAAAAGCTCGATTTTGTGGCACTTCGACGATAAAAAATATTGATTAAGCCGATGCATAACGCATAGGCAAATTTTTTGAGCAAACACTTAAGGCAACACCGCACAATTGCCAAACGAGCAAAAATATGATATAATAGA
>NZ_QSTT01000069.1:0-1179 GCF_003438725.1 Ruminococcus sp. OM06-36AC | reverse complement strand
CAGTATTGAAGATACCGCCGCAGGTCGTGTGGTTACTTATGCATATAACGGAGATTTTCAGTTAGTATCTGCAACAAGCGTATCTGGCGGAACAGAATCCTATGAATATGATGGAAAAGGCAGACTTTGTAAAATTACAAACTGCTACGATGAAATGACAGACCAGATTGTGTATAACGATAATGGCTCTGTAAATTGGCTGACCAATGCATCCGGTTTGAAACAGGTTTATACCTATGATAAAACACAGAAACAGACGGGACTGAAAGAATATGATGGTGATACGCTGGTCAAAACGTACACCTATAACTATGATGAAAAGTATGCAGTAAAGACAAATACTGTGGAAACCGATGGTCAAACCTATGAAGTGGATAAAATCACTTATACTATGGTTGATGGCGAAAATAAGTATGATGAAATGTCCGAAAGCGTTGATATCATGGGAAATACAACAAAGTATGAGCGTGACACTAACGGAAATGTTATCAAAACAATAAATGCTGACGGTACATACACACTTGCCAATTACAACGATAAAAACAGTGTCATTGCAGAAGTTGACGAATCAGGAAATGCAACTATCAAAGCATATGATTCGAATGGAACTCGGCTTTTGAAAGAAGCAACCAGTCTGCATCCATTATCTCAAACTGATATCAATACAGTTACAGCAGACAATTTTGATCCAGTGAAGTATCTTGCAGCGAATGAGGCAAGTTATGCAATCACGAGTCATGAATATTATGCTGATAGTTATGTGAGTGGAATTGCAGGGTTGATTCGTGCTACAACCGACCCCGAAGGTAATGTAACTGAGTATGATTACTACAAGGATGGCGTTGGAAAAGGACTGGTAAAATCCAAGACACTGAAGGATGGAAATACTGTTGTAAATACAGTTTCTTATGAGTATAATGCACAACTTCAAGTGTCAAAGGAAACCACCAGTTTTGATATTTCCAAAAATCTTTATTCTGTAAAGGAATATGAGTACGATAAGTTTAACAATGTTACAGTTACTAGAGATTACGGAACGGGAAGCACACCGGCGACTACCGTTGCAGAATATGATTTGCTGAGCCGCAAAACTGCGGAGTATGCACCGAATTATTCTGCGGATAAGAGCCACGGCAGCTTGACAACTTATTATCCGGACGGAAACAAAAAATCAGAAAC
>NZ_QSTT01000068.1:0-1200 GCF_003438725.1 Ruminococcus sp. OM06-36AC | reverse complement strand
TATACCACACATTAATATTTTATGCAATATTTAAATGTTACAAAGTACTAGAATGTTCGTTTCATCTATGTTATCATTATACCACTTTTCACTTTTATTTGCAACCTCTTCTGCATACAAAATAAGCCCTCCGCCAGACAATAATTCGGCGGGGGCTTATAACATTTATCCTATTCAGTTTACAACATCAACCATAACACCAGACTTAAACTCAAACACCAGCTTGTCCTCGTAAACTGTAACCTTTTTAAGCAGATGCTTGACCAGTGTTTCATCAAACTCAGTAATACCGCTGGGTTGCGATATAATGAAATCCCGCAACTCCTCGATGCGTTCAAAGTAGTCACTTCGGGATACATCGTCCATCATTGCCTTCTCCTTCTGTTCCCGAAGCCGGAATATTTCTTGTGATATGTCATCATAGTCCTCTCGTCGACTTGCCCTGTCAATCAACTTATGCTGAAGGTCATCAAGCTGAGCCTGAATATTTTCTGCTAAATCTGGATTGCCCATGTGAAGAACTTCTGCGATGTTTTCCTGTAGAATGCCAAGATACTCCCTGCTGCCGCCAATAAGCTGATTTAAGGCTGTGACAAAGGCTTGTTTCAATATATCCTCATAAATTGTTCGTGCATGACACTCGCCCTTTTTATCTAACCTTGAAGTGCAGCGCCACACGATAGACTTGCAGCCACGATTATTCCAATGCACTCTGCGGAACGGCTCTCCACACTCGGCACAGTACATCAGATTCGTAAAGCAGTGCTTAGAACTGAAACCTCGCCGCCTCCCAATACAGTCAACTTGCGACCCTCGTCTTGCGATTTCTTCCTGTACCTTCAGGAATAACTCTTTTGGGATAATGGCTTCGTGATCGTCTTCTACATAATACTGCGGCATTTCACCGTTATTTTTAATGCGTTTTTTCTTGAGAAAATCCACAGTATATGTTTTTTGCAGAAGGGCATCTCCCATATACTTTTCATTTTCCAGAATTAACCGAATCGAACTGTCATGCCATCGGGTATTCCCTCTTGCTGTTCGGATACCGTCCCGTTCCAGTCCCCTTGCAATCTGCTGACAACTTGCTCCCTCCAGATATTCCCGATAGATTCGTTTTACCGTTTCCGCTTGTTCCGGATTGATCACAAGATCTCCGTTTTCGTCCTTATCATAGCCAAGAAAACAGCTGGCATTGAC
>NZ_QSTT01000067.1:0-1288 GCF_003438725.1 Ruminococcus sp. OM06-36AC | reverse complement strand
AAAAACTGACAAGAACACTTGCCGGAGTCATGTCCCTAATGTTCATGGGACAGGTCATGGTTTTTGGCGACGGCAGTGCCCAAGGTCTTTTACACGCTGATACAATTGCATCTGCTGCAGAAGCGATTGAAGGAGCAAAGAACAAAGACCAGCTTGCCAAGGAATTTAAAGAAGCAACAAAAGATCTGGGAAAAGTAGATTTTTTTGATGTTGCTGAAGACAAAAATGAAACTTCTAATAATGAGGAGATTGCAGAAGATGATATTTCTGTTCAATCCGAATCAGACAAAGCAGTGCAGGATCATACTGCAGCTATTGCGACTGCTTCGGATGGCGATGCTCCAGCAGGTGAATTAACAGTAACTGGTATTATTAAACAAGGTGTTATCAACGGAATTGATGACAAAACGCCAATTTATGTGCGTATTTTTGATGAGAACTGGAATGAAATTGAATACCAGGAACTTCAAAGCGGTGACAGTTATTCTGTAACAGCAAGCAGCGGTAGTGGTATTTATCATGTCAAGTATGAAAGTGATGGTTATTTGCCGTTTTACTTGAAGGATTTTGGTACTGGTACCTATACTGTTGGATCCGGTGATTCTCGCAACACGGTGACATTAGTTCCAGGTGATACCACTTGGAATGAAGAACACGACAACGAGTGGAGCGACGATGTCATCAATGGAAAAGACTTGGCATATGTACAGAGTTGCTTAGGAGAAACTCGTGGTAATGATCATTTTAATTTATCAATGGATTTAAAAGATGAAAATGGTATTGTAGACCAAGAGGAACTGGACATATTTTGCTCTTTATATGATAGTTTAGAATCAGGAAGTTTCTATGATGTCTCGGGTATTCGTGATTATGACATTAATGATGATGGTGTGCTCAATCTTTATGATTACAAACTTTTATATGATATGCTTTGCGGATACGATAACAATCAGATTGTAAATATTCCAGATATGACAGGAGACGGTTATTTTACAATTGAAGATCTTTCAAGTTTTTTGGATTACTTATACTCTGATGATGCCTATTTGTATAATCATGATATGAACCGAGATGGCATAGTAGATGAGAATGATAATGATGCAAATATGCTGAATTATTATGCTGCCATGCAAGGACGTACTGAAAATTATTATGAGTACATGGACAAAGATGACAGTGGCACAATTGATGAAGCGGATGTTGCATGGTTTTCTGCTGCATACAGTGCTTCTGGCGATTTGGATTGGGATCATGCCTTTAAAAGAACACTGATCATGCAGGAAAGCGG
>NZ_QSTT01000066.1:353-1318 GCF_003438725.1 Ruminococcus sp. OM06-36AC | reverse complement strand
GATTTGGATTGGGATCATGCCTTTAAAAGAACACTGATCATGCAGGAAAGCGGCGCTTTTCAGGGCAGCTTAAATTTGCATGATACGGATTTGAACCTGAATGGCTGTTCTCTGTATGTAGGCGACTGTATGTCCTTTACAACTGATATTCCGAAATTTTGGTCTGGCAATCAAGGAGCAACACTGAATATTAGCAATGGTTATTTGGAAGTTTCCAATAACTTAGTATTTCGTACCGCTTCTCCAGATGGCTGGGGTGGAAATGCCGGACAAAATATGCGTCTGAATGGCGGTACAGTAGTTATTGGCGGCGATTTTAATTTTGGTCAGGCAAATTGTTATGATACCATCTGGATGACAAACAGTGCAGATTGGCTCGAAGTATATGGAAACTGGAATTATATCACATTGACCGATATGGAAGGAAAATGGACAGCAGGTAATATCTGTTTCTTTGGACCAATCTGGGAAGTCAATGAAGCTTCTGGGCCGAAATCGATCTATTCTTCCGGTTCACAAGTCATTCATTTTGGTTATGAAGGCGGCAAGCAGACCGTTCTTTGGGACAACTGCGAAACATATATCAATAATGAAGATGGTTCTCTGAATACAGAAAGAACATTCAATTTTGATGGCGGTATTGACTTCATATATGATTTTACTGCTGAAAATTACTGGTTCCGTCCGTGGTGGAGACCTTATGATGAACCGGACTATACCCTTTACCGTAAAGGTTGGGAAATGGGTGATGGTGTGCATATCGCAACTGGTAACTATACCAAATCCTTTACGGATTTGAGTATCGAATCTCCAGGAGTGCAGTCTGATTTTATTCGTACCTACAATTCTACCAGCAATGAGGAAGGCTCTTTCGGAATTGGTTGGGATTTTAATATTGATGTCAGCAAGATTGTAAAGCCGGCTGCTGGGTATTATCAGGTCGTTTTGCCCGATGGCTCGAACAC
>NZ_QSTT01000066.1:0-343 GCF_003438725.1 Ruminococcus sp. OM06-36AC | reverse complement strand
GTTTTGCCCGATGGCTCGAACACTACATTTAAGGATAATGGAAAAGGTGGATTTGAGTGCCTGAACGCTCATAGCACTATGACAAAGTCCGGAAACGAATACACTATTACAAATGCAGCACAGTCAAAATATCACTTTAATACAAACGGTGAATTAGATTGGGTCAAAGATGCAGAAGGTAATGTCTTAACCATCTCTTCTATGACAAATAACCAGCGTATAGTGACAGATTCCACTGGCAGAACTTATACAATCACCTATAATGGCAATAAAGAACATTCTCGGATTACCAGTATTGAAGATACCGCCGCAGGTCGTGTGGTTACTTATGCATATAACGGAG
>NZ_QSTT01000065.1:0-1338 GCF_003438725.1 Ruminococcus sp. OM06-36AC | reverse complement strand
TGAACTGACCCCAAAAAGTTAGACAAAGATTCAAAAGAAAATCTATGCAAAGCGACTAAGAGGAATCTTGGTCGCTTTTGCTATGCAGCTTTCTGTCTGAAATCTATAGGAGATAGACCATTAAGCTTAAGCTTAATGCGTTTGTTGTTGTACCATTCTATGTATTCATGAAGCTCTTCAATGAAATGCTCGACAGAATGAAATTCCTGCAAATAGAGAAGCTCCGTTTTCAGCAAACTGAAAAAGTTCTCGGCACAGGCATTGTCAAGACAATTCCCTTTTCGGGACATGCTCTGTTTGACGCCTTTCTCTTTCAGCATTTTTTGATAGTGCTTGTGCTGATACTGCCATCCTTGATCGGAATGAAGAATCAGATTTGTATTGTCCGGTATTTTTGAAAACGCTTTCTCAAGCATATCTGTTACCTGGTTCAAATTCGGATGACGGCTTAAATTGTATGAGATCACTTCGCCATTATATAAATCAATGATGGGTGACAGATACAGCTTAATTCCAAACAACGCAAATTCAGTAACGTCAGTTACCCACTTCTGATTTGGCTTATCTGCTTTGAAATCCCGTTCCAAAAGATTCGGTGCGATTCTGCCGACATCACCCTTGTATGAGTTGTACTTGTGCATACGAACACGGCAAAATATACCCATTTTACGCATCAGTTTCTGTACTGTCTTGTGATTGACAACAAACTTCTTCTTCAATTCTTTGGTGATTCTCCGATATCCATAACGACCTTTGCTTTCATCGTAAATGCGGCGTATTTCAGTTTTGATTTCAGCATATCGATCCGGCTTTGGATGATCAAATTGCTTACTGTAATAGTAGTAGGTACTGCGGGGAATATTAGCAATCTCAATGAGCAGCCCTATCTTATGTTCATGCCTCAGTTCCCATATCACTTGTGCTTTTTCTCTTGCCGTACCCTCTCGGCAACCAAGGCATTCAATTTTTTTAAGTATGCATTCTCCGCACGAAGGCGCTGTACTTCTGCAATCAGATCTTCTTCTACTTCTTTCTTGATTTTCGGAGACCGCCCTGTGGATTTCCTTCCTCTGCGTTCTACGTAAAGTCCCTCCGCTCCTTCCTCAAGATAGATTCGTTCCCAGGCTGTTACTCTGCTGTTCGGTATGTCAAATTGATGTGCAGTTTCACGATAGCTTAACTTTTCTCTGTGCATTGTTTCCACTACTTTGATTTTGAATTCCGGCGTGTATCTTTTGTTCGGCTGTCCTTTTGGCATAAAAATGCCCCCTTTCGTTAGACTTTTTAATTGGTATATTTCTATTATACCATATTGTCTAACAAAAGGGGAGCATTTCA
>NZ_QSTT01000064.1:0-1434 GCF_003438725.1 Ruminococcus sp. OM06-36AC | reverse complement strand
GTTTCCCTCATCATTCCGAAGTCGGACACGAAAACCATCGAGAAGATTCGTGCCGCTATTCAGGCTGCCTACGAGGAGGGGCAGGGCAAGTTAAAGGGCAACAGCAAGTCCGTTCCGGCACTGACATCAATCAAGACTCCGCTTCGGGATGGGGATTTGGAGCGACCAGACGATGAAGCGTATGCCAACAGTTATTTCGTCAATGCCAATTCCATCACTGCTCCGGGCATCGTGGATGCAGCCTGCCAGCCGATTATGGAACACAGCGAGATTTACAGCGGTGTCTATGGCAGAGCCAGCATCACCTTCTATGCGTTCGCTACAAAGACCTCTCGGGGCATTGCCTGCGGTTTGCAGAACGTCCAGAAGATTCGGGATGGCGAACCGTTGGGCGGTCACAGCCGTGCAGAGGACGACTTCGCAACCGTAGAAGACGAGGATTTTCTGAACTAAGATAGCTGGGCGGACAGCTAGGCGTCATGCTTGGGTGGGTAATTGAGATATGAAAAAATTGATGATTGATTTAGAAACCAAAAGCGACATCGACATTGCCAAATCAGGTGTGTATCGTTATGCAGATTCCCCATATTTTGATATTCTGCTTTTTGCGTATTCCGTGGACGATGCCCCGGTGCAAGTGGTTGACCTCGCCTGTGGCGAACAGCTGCCGGAAGAAATCCTCAACGCTCTGACGGATGACCGCATCCAGAAACACGCTTTCAACGCCAGCTTTGAACGGGTCTGCCTGTCGGTCTGGCTGCGGCGAAACTATCCGGAATGCTTCATTTCCTATGGATTGCCGGAGGATGCCTGCGGCAACTACCTCAGCCCGAAAGCATGGCGGTGTACGATGGTGGCGGCTGCCTATCTGGGCTTGCCGCTGAGCCTTGCCGGCGTGGGGGCAGTGCTACAGTTACAGCAACAAAAAATGTCCGAGGGGAAAGCCCTGATTCGCTATTTCTGCGTACCATATGACACGGTGAACGGCGTTCCACAATTTCATACGCCTGCCGATTCTCCGGAGAAATGGAACGTCTTTCGGGCATACAACAAACGGGATGTGGAAACGGAACAAGCGATTGAACAAAAAATTGCTCGGTTCCCTGTGCAGGAATTTGTCTGGCAGGAGTATGCCCTTGACCAGTCCATCAACGATCGAGGAATACAACTGGATTTGCAGCTGGTGCAGCAAGCAATTCGTATGGACACATTGACAAAGGACAAGCTATTGCATCTACTGAAAAATCTGACCGACTTGGACAATCCGAACTCTGTTCAGCAAATGAAACAATGGCTGGCGGAACATGGACTGGAGTTAGAATCGTTGGGAAAAAAAGAAGTACAGGAACAATTGAAAACCGCTCCGCCGGACTTGCGAGATGTGTTGTTACTGCGACAACAAGTATCAAAATCCTCGGTCAAAAAGTATCAAGC